>NZ_OZ061293.1:0-44550 GCF_964063155.1 Pediococcus parvulus
ACTGATAAATCCTTGCACTTCCATTAATTTCATACTTTTTCGTAAGTAACAAGGACGAAGTTCCCTGGTGATATTCGCTTAATACTTGTTGCTGTATTTAGCTGAAAACATATCCCCCCTGAATTTGGATTTACTCCAACTCAGAAGGTTCGTAAGCGGTAAATAATCACCCGTTTTAAAAAGACAACCAAACTTCTCGATTTTGAGAAATCTGGTTGTCTTTTGTTAGGCGGCATTTTTAGTTTGATGCTTGTCCGTTGTTTTTTTATTTTGATGCCGAGCACCTGGATAATGCCATGGTAAATAAACCGCTAACTGCGCCGGATCGGCGAAATCTGGTTGTTGCGGCAGTTCTTTTAACAGATAAGTAATGTAAGCTCGTGGATCAATGCCGTTGGCCTTGGCACTTTCAATTAAAGTTAGCCAAATGGCGGTTGATCTGGCTCCGGCTGGACTCGTACTGAAAAGCCAATTTTTTCGGCCGATCACAAGACGCTTCATATTGCATTCAGAAGCATTATTGCTCCAGTCCATCATGCCAATATTGATTAGCCGATCTAAGGTAGGCCTTTGATCAACGGCGTTAGTGATTGCCTTGCCTAAACGTGATTTAGGTAGTACCTGTGCCGAATCGATCCATTTCCAGAAGCGCTTAAGTAGCTTGCGAATCTGACTACGTCGTCTACGCCGCCGCACGCGCGGGGAAAAATGCTGCCATTGTCGTTCATGGGCAAACATCTCATCGATTAATGTCAGGGGGACACTTGCTACTGTTTTACCGTTAACTTGGGCGGCATCGTAAAACTTACGCCGCACATGGGCCCAACAACCGACCCGAGTCACACTGTTTGCTAACAAGTTATAGCCGGCATAACCATCGCACTGTAGGATACCAGCGAAGTTCTGGTATAATTTTTGGGCGAAGGTGCCTGAACGTGTCTTGCTATAAGCATATAAAATAATTTGCTGGGGACATTGTTTGACCGTTCGGGCCACCCACATATAGGATTTTGCGGTTGCGGCTTTACCTGATTCACGTAGTACTTGAATTGGGGTCTCGTCACCTTGCAAATAGCGCTGCGCGCTGATTGCTTGCCACAATAGGTCGTAGATTGGCGCAACCATTTGACTTAATTTAATGATCCAGTTGGTCGCCGTGGCTTCTGAAAGTGCGATACCTAGTCGCTTCCAGTTGGGTAATTGCCGATATAACGGCGTACCTAAGATAAACTTTTGACAAATGATCTCGGCAACCACCAAAGCTGAAGCGAGACTATGCGGAATTAAAGCTGCTGGTGTGTGCGCTTGAATTAAATGCGCAATCCCATCTTCTAGTTCACATTCAAGGCACTTATAGGTGAGCGTATGGTAGATTGTAAAATTAATCCGAACGCTGTTCGGACAAAAAAGATCAGCTTCCTTTAAAATGGTGTTTACCACAAACCCATCTTTTAGGAGCTGATCTTTTGTCTAGTATAACCTATTCCGAACGAATTAAAATCGAAACCTTTTGTGAACTAGGGCTGTCCAATAGCCAAATGGCTGATCGGTTAAAGCAATTACCAGCTACCATTTTTTATGAATTGTCGCGATGTCAACCTTATCAGGCTAAATTGGCTCAAGCAGATGCTGAATATAAGCGGGCACGATGTGGCCGTAAGACTAAACTGAATGCTAAATTAAAGCAAACCATTCTAAACCATTTACGTCTAAGCTGATTACCAGAAGTAATTGCGCATGAACTAAAACTAGCCACTAAATCCATTTATAATTGGTTAACTCAAGGGCAAATCGAGTTGAATGCGCTGCCTGAACATGGGTTACGCCAACGGCGTAACCTTGACCAGCGTTCTAAGTATAACCAATCATTAGGGCAGTCAATTGAACAACGGCCAAACGTAATCAATCAACGTAAGCGCATCAGTGATTTTGAAATTGATACGGTTGTTGGCCCTCGTGGACATAGTAAGGCAGTTTTATTAACTTTACTTGATCGTAAATCACGTTTTATTTGGGCCTACCGGTTAAAAGATCGGACAGCAGCAACTGTCAATGAAGCACTGACTAAGTTTTTAACAACTTTTAAGGGTCCGGTGAACAGTCTTACCGTGGACCGTGGCACTGAATTTAGCGGCCTGGTTTCATTTGAACAACAGTACGGGTTTATTACTGTCATGCTTATGCACCGGCTGAACGTGGTAATAATGAACGCTTTAATCGGAACTTACGTTATTTTTACCCTAAAGGGACTTGTTTTGAGCACATTAGTGCTCAAGATTTGACAACTACGTTACTCCAAATTAACCAGCGACCGCTGAAAGTGCTCAACTGGCAAACACCTTACCAAGTCATGCTGACTAATTTGTCAAAAAATTCGGATTAAATTTGCAATCTACCTATTCTATAAATAAAAGCATCTTATAGTTAGTTAGCCGTCTATTCTATAAGTTGTATTAATCACATCGTCATTTGTTAAAATATAAAATCCTTTTTCTTCTGACCATTCAACATAGAGAATATCTCGTAACATTGTATAGCCTTCTTTTTCTAAATTTTCCATTAACCACGATTTTTCTAGTTCATGAGTTTGAAGAACTCTATATTGTATACGCCCTTGATCTACAAGCATAAGAGACATGACTTTATCTTCTTCTGATTTTTTAAGTACGCTTATTTGTCCCGCATTTTCAAGAACAGTATGTTTTGCATTTTCAAGTGAGAAACATTGCTGCTGTCTTAACATAGTTCTCAATTGTTCCATTTCAATATGATTTCCAGAGATTTCTTTTAAATTTAAGACTCCATCTCTAATAAGAACGGAAGGTTCTCCTTTTAACCAACGATTAATTTTCTCATTTTTCTGAACAACTCGCTCTATGATGTAAATCATTGTTGCCCATAAAAATAGAGCAAACAACAAATGTCCTATATTTACTTTGTCATCGTATATGGATTCTTCTAAAATCCCACCCAATACTAAAGTATAAATAAGATCAAAGGGAGTAATCTCTGAGATAGCCTTTTTCCCCAAAAGACGAACAACTACTAATAGACCAAGTAAACCCACTATTAATTTAAGAGCTATAGAAAATAACATGTATTCCCCTCCTTATATACAGTGACTATATCATTTTATACTTGGAACTCAATTATTTCAGGCTCTTATAAATACAACTAGTTTTGTAAAAAAAAAGCTATGTTTATTGAACTTATCATTTTAGTTAGTTAGGAAAAAAATATTCTCTTTATTTTTAATGTCTCAAACTCATTACATTTATATGATGTTTTCTTCTGAGAAGCCCTTTTGTTTGCTTAAAAAAATTATCTTGATACTATAGTGTTAGTAGAAGAAATTGTAAGCGGATACAAATACTCAATATTAAAGGAGGATTATTATGGCTGAAAAAGATAACGAAAAAATGAGCAGAGAAGAAGCTGGACGCAAAGGTGGAGAAGCTACTTCAAATAATCATGGTGACAAATTCTACAAAGAAAATGGTGAAAAGGGTGGAGAAGCCACTTCCGAATCTCATGACAAAGATTTTTATGAAAAAAACGGAAAAAAGGGTGGAGAAGCAACTGCCGATTCTCATGGTGATGACTTTTACGAAAAAATTGGGGAAAAAGGCGGAGAAGCAACCGCTAAGTCACATGATAAAGACCATTACGAAAAAATTGGGAAAAAAGGCGGAGAAGCAACCGCTAAGTCACATGATAAAGACCATTACGAAAAAATTGGGAAAAAAGGCGGAAAAGCCAATTCTGATGGAGATAATAATTAAACACGTAAACGGTAAAAACAATCTGCAAGATTTTTTCTACTAGTTACAAAAAAAGATCCTTTTAAGGATCTTTTTTTTGTGCTTTCTATTATTACAGTAGTAAATATCTATTTAACGCATTAAATCTGATCCTTAACAAAAAGTAGAACTCCTTATAAAATACACGAATACTAGTAAAAATCCCGTATTAAATTAAAAGAAGCACAGTTTGTGTGTATCAATTGAAAGAATATAAATGACTTAGATTAAAATTACACTTTTTAGTTTGCACTCCTTCGAACTTAATCCTTGCACCACGTTGCAACTAAAAGCGGGTACGAGCTGGTAGTCAACGGTACCGGAACGACCAACGGGAGCGAGGATAAGGAGTTGACTAGCTAACTAAACCCAGACACTGAATTGGCTGAAAGCCAAAGTTTCTTGAACTTTGCTTTCCTGCCCTCACGGCGAGTGATGGGGTGAGTATGAGCGGGAGCCCCCGCTCATGTTTCACGGTCAAGCTGGTTCAGCTTGGTCGGGGTTCGGGGCGACAGCGCCCGAGGGGTTGAAACTGACGTTTTTTTGCCAGTTTCCTCTTATCTTGATACAACGATTTTTCAAAAAGGCCAATAGGGTATACCCTATTGGCCGTTTCTGGTTTTGTGCTATACTAGGATTTACTAATGTTCATTAGAACTGTCCAAAAGGAGGCTTGGAAATGTCTAAAATCGGTTACGCTCGCGTGAGTTCCAAGGAGCAACACTTAGATCGACAGTTAGCGGCTTTAAAGGGCGTTGATAAATTATTTACGGATAAATTAAGTGGGGCTAACACCAAGCGACCAGAACTGCAAAAAATGCTGGCCTATATTCGTGAGGGTGATATTGTAATGGTCACTGAATTAGATCGCTTAGGCAGAAACAACCATGATTTGACTAAGATCATGAACTCTATTCAAAATAAGGGTGCCACCCTAGATGTGTTAAATTTGCCGTCCATGACAGGGATTGCTGACCCAAATTTACGTCAACTGATGACCAACTTGATTATTGAACTCTATAAGTATCAGGCCGAAAGTGAACGTAAGCGAATCATTGAGCGCCAGCAACAAGGGATTGCCTTAGCTAAGCAGCAGGGTAAATATCATGGGCGCAAACCCCAATATGCCAAAGATGATCCCCGTTTGCAACATGCTTTTAAGCTTTACCAGGCAGGCATGAGTGACATTGATGTGACTCGAAATACCGGGATTAAACGGACGACCTTTATCAGATATCGCAAAAAGTTTAATATAAAAAGATGAGATTTATATGTTAGATAAATTAAAAACCGTTTTTTATGAGCAGCAAAACTATTTTGAGAAAATGATGGGAATCATGTTAGAGTGGTATCATTTATTAATCGGAATGCAAACAACTGTGCTCAACATAGTTCTGGAAGTGTTTGTTGTTCCATTCTTCGATTGCATGCTTAGTAGCTTTCGATTCATCGTACACGTTGAACTGCGTTTCATTAAACACAATATCTTGATTACTGTGATTAATCTTTTCATCATGTTCAACATGCTTCTGAATGCCGGAATATCCATTAGTATCTTTCGCTTGTAAGTCAGTTGTTACGGTACATTTTATTGCCATCTTTTATGCCTCCGTAAGTTATTATCTTACAAGTAATTATAACATGTTTGCAGTACAGTAAAGTGGATAAGATATCCAATTTACTAGCTCCCTAGTCAAAATGGAGTAACCCCATTTTGACTAGGGAGCTCTGCCGAGGGCATTAGGAACACATTTCCTAATAACCATTAAATTTTATTTTCAAGATTGTATTTGAAAATAAAATGTTACCTTTTACCCTAGAAAGGTAACGCCAAAAGAAAAATTCCCAATGCATTTAGCAAAGGGAATTTTTTGTAATTAATTCGTGGTTTTTTTGATAATCATTTGAAAGTGAATTATCGAATTGTGGCCCCTAATACGTTTTTAAAATGATTCATCGCCCATTCAGCACCAGCTGGTGAGAACGTGGTCACGGCTGCTTGTGGAATCACAATGTGGTAATCCAGGTTGTAGGCACTGATTGCGGTGTGGAGGACACAAATATCAGTGCAGACACCAGCAATCCAGACTTCATCAATCCGCCGTTCCCGCAGGTAGTTATCCAAATTGGTGTTTTGGAAGGAGGAGTAACGGTTCTTATTGAATTTGTAGACATGGGAATCGTCATGATGTCGATCAAACCAGCTGCCGACTTGGCCGTATAGTTTCTGACCGGTCGTCCCAATAATATTATGGGCCGGATATAGTTTGGTTTCTGGATTGAATGGGTCATTAAGCCGGTGACCATCAGTGGGAAAGATCACATAATCATGCTGGCTTAAGAATTGATCGGCTAACCGCATAATTTCTGGGGCCAACGTCTGCGCTGGCTTGCCAACCGTTAGTGATCCCTTATCAGCCACAAAGTCGTTTGTATAGTCAATAATTAAGAGCGCTTTAGCCATCTTAATGTTCCTCCGTAAATTGAGCTTTAGTAATTAACTGTTCTTGCAATTCAGCCAATGTAGCTGTTAAGTAAACTGGGTACCGATCGGGGTTAACTAACCGTTTTGTGGCTTCTGGTAATTCTGCTACTTGATCCATTGAGAATTGCTGAATCTTAAAGAGATCATTTTCGATTGGGGAAGCATTGGAACCCAGATATTCTTGCATCAATGGCTTAGCATTAAAGTTAGTCAGAACTTGGCTGGCGTGCGTGGCTGCCGAATTAGCATTAACCACTTTCAATGGAGCCGTGATGTGCTCATCAGCCAGGACAATCACATCGGCGATCGCTTGATGAAGGTTATCTTGCCGGTAAATCCGGTAAACTTGCTTATTACCAGGCAGGGTGATCTTTTCTCTGCTATCACTAACCTTAATTTTTGGGATCCATTGATCATTAATCTTTTCTTCGGCGAGCTTATAAACGCCACTTAATACCGGACTGGAGGAACTGGTAATTAAACGTTCCCCAATCCCAAAGTTATCAATTGGAGCTCCTTCATCCAACAACGACTTAACTACATGCGCATCAAGGGCATCTGAAGCTGTAATCTTTGCCTTGGGGAAGCCAGCATCATCGAGCATCTTCCGGGCTTTGATGGCTAATTGCGAAATGTCACCGGAATCTATCCGGATCCCGACTGGTTGGTGCCCTTGAGCGCTAACTTGCTTGAAGACCCGAATCGCGTTCGGCACTCCTGACTTCAAGACATCATAAGTATCAACGAGCAAGGAAACTTTGTCAGGATAAACCTTGGCCCAAGCTTGAAAGGCACTTAATTCATCAGAGAAGCTTTCGACCCAGGCATGTGCCATTGTGCCGGCCGCGGGAATATTAAATTTACTGGCTGCTTGTAAGTTCGACGTGCTGGTACAACCGCCGATCACCGCGGCTCGCGCCCCATACGTGGCGGCATCAGGGCCTTGCGCCCGCCGCGCGCCAAATTCCATAATTGGTCGGCCTTGAGCGGCATGGTTGATTTGCCAAGACTTCGTCGCAATTAATGATTGATGGTTAATGATGTTTAGAATAAAGGTTTCTAACAGCTGGGCTTCAATCAACGGTCCACTAATTGAAATAATTGGTTCCCGTGGGAAAACAGGGGTTCCTTCTGGTAAAGCCTTAATCGAGCAGTGATTTTTAATCTTGCTCAGGTAATCCAAAAACTCGGGAGTAAATTCATTCAGGGAGGTCAGGTATTCAATATTCTCCTTAGTGAAATGCCAATTTTGAACTTGTTCTACCACTTGCTGGAGACCAGCGACAATGACAAAACTACCGTTGTCGGGAACCCGGCGGTAAAAGACGTCGAAGCGAGCTTGTCGATCATGGGGTAGGGTAGCGTAGTACCCATTGGCCATGGAAAATTCATATAAGTCGGTTAATAGTTGTAGATTCATCTTAAATGCTTCCTTTTGAGTAAAAATTACTTTAATTTGGCTAAAAATAAAAGTATGGTTAACTTTTATTTACGTCTAGTATAAATACTTTGCAGCAAAATGCAAATGATGCCCTTTAGTTAAGTTGGTAGAGCTTTGGTGGCCGCCCAGAATGGTTCAAAGTGGCGGCCCCGACTTCTTTGAAGAGGTGGTTGTGAGTTTTCTTAAAGTTGGAATTATCAATCTTGTCAATTGTCGTACCTAAGAAAGCCGCAAAGACTTCGCGCGCTTGGCGCAGGGTAAAGGTATTACCTAAGATCCGAAGAATTTGGGGTTGATAGTCCAGCTTGTTTTTAATCCGATTAATGGCGGTGGTAATGATTTGAATATGATCAAAGACCAGGTGACCGGCGGGACTTAGGATAATCTCCTGTTGGTCATGGGTGATCACATAGTTGCCCTGATCTTTATCAAGCACGAACCATTGGGCATCTGTGGCCCCATACCCTGGATGCAATTTTGGGGTTGATGGTAAATAGGTCATATAGGCGAGTGCCAGTGCCCGAGTTCCCGTAACCCGCTTGGGATCTGTAAAGGTGGCCAGTTGTTCGGTTGAATTCATCGGAACTTGCAGGCCAATTTTATCGTCAATTAGACGAATGCAGGCCGCGTCGGCACTCTCTTTACTCCGCAAGAGGGTTTCGGGGAGGGCCCAATGTCCCTTTAGAGGTTCATCTGCCCGCTTAATCAATAGTAATTGTGGTCGGTGTAATTCAGTATTAAAACTCCAAATGACGTTGGTGATGGTCACCAATGGCCGGGCAATAATTTCACTATCCAATTGACGCTCCTCCCTTCATAATTGTTAACTCAACTCTATTTTAGCATTTCTCGGCCACTAGTAATTGCCCAGTTGCTTTAAATCATGTTTGACGAGGATTGCTAAATTTTGAATGGTGATCGACGTCGGCTGGGCTAACCATAAGCAAAAAGTATTCCAGAAAATACCGACGGCAATGCGGGTCATATATTCAACTTTGGTATCGTTAGTGACATCGACGTGTCAAGCAACACTGGGGTGGCGGAGATGGAAACGCCGAAAGAAAACCGGCATCGTTTGGTTAGCATTATCCAAGATCTTATAGCTTAAACCAGCTTTAACTAACAAAGCCAATTTAGCTGAGTGAGCTGGCCAGTAAGTAAAGAAGTCATCGATGACTTCTTTATAGGTTTGGGGGTTAACTTGCAAGATCCAATCAGTGTATTTCTTTAGTAAGGAAATAACATACTGATTAATCACATCGTCTTTGCTTTTGAAATTCCGGTAAAAAGTCCGCCGGGAAATATGGGCTTGGTTACTAATATCGATCACGAAAATTTCTTGGTACGGTTTGACGGTTAATAATTTTTTACAGGCTCAAACCAAAGAACAATCAGCTTTTATTGAGCTACTTAAACAGCAGTTAGAGGTTAAGGACGAACAGATTGCAACGACTAATAGGATTGCCGATCAAGCACAACAATTAGATTTAACTACACACAAACAATCACAGCCATCATTACCTCAACAAACCGAATCTGAGAGAGCGTAAAATATCTTGTGTAAATGCATAAAAGATTTCTGAATTGTATAGAAATAGGGAATGCCTTCCCTTATGATATTTAGTAACCACAGAAAACATCACAGGAGGCATTCCCCATGAATGAACTTACCACAGAAATTATCGCTGCACTAGCCCAAAAGCAAGATTTGGACGAAGTTTTTCGTCACCACCTCGAAATTGCGATTAACCAGCTGCTTCAAACCGAATTGGCAGAGTTTTTGGGTTACGAACGCTACTCATACGCTGGGATTAACACTGGTAATAACCGCAACGGCAGTTATGAGCGCTCGTTTGATACGAAGTACGGCCAACTTAACTTAACCATTCCTCGAGATCGCAATGGCCGGTTTGAAAATCATACCTTGCCAGCCTACGGTCGGCACAGTGATAATTTAGAAACAACGGTCATTCAGTTGTATACCAAGGGAATGACCACTGCTGAAATTGCCGAACTCATTGAGAAAATGTACGGTGCTCACTACTCCAAAGCCACGGTTTCCAACATGACTAAAGCCGTCAATGAACAGGTTCAAGCTTTCCAGCAACGCCGACTGGCTTCACGATATGCGGCCATCTTCTTAGATGCCACTTACTTGCCGTTAAAGCGGGATACCGTTCAAAAAGAAGCCGTTCATATTGCGATTGGCATTCGTCCAGATGGTACGAAAGAAGTGCTGAACTACCAAGTGGCGCCAACGGAATCGACTGGAATCTGGACTGAACTGCTGGGAACCTTGATCAAGCAGGGCGTTAAAGATGTGCTGTTGTTTGTGGCCGATGGGTTAGTTGGTTTGGATGAAGGCTTGAATCGGCATTTCCCTAAAGCCAAACGACAACGTTGCCTGGTTCATGTTGGGCGGAATCTGATGAACAAAGTTCGCGTAAAAGACCGCAAGGCCGTGATCAGTGACTTTAAACAAGTTCATCGGGCCGCCAACCGTGAAGCAGCCGAACTGAAACTGAATGAGTTCGCCAACAACTGGCATCAGACCTATCCCAAATTAATCAAAGATCTGCTTAAAATGCCGAATTTACTCACTTTCATGGACTTTCCACCAGCTATCCGGCAATCACTATACTCCACTAACCTGATTGAGAACTTTAATAAGCATCTCAAGCGCACCACCCACCACAAAGAACAATTTCCAACGGAAGATTCACTGGATCGCTTCCTGGTTTCTCAGTTTAATGTTTATAACGAGAAGTCTCTGAAGCGGATCCACCGAGGGTTCAAAGGACTCCAGGACACCTTGGAAGCATCATTTATTTAAGTTAGATACATATTATATGTACGAAGGCATTTCATTTACACAAGATTCTTGACGCTACCCTATGATTATATGTTAATCAAAAAAAGCGACATGAATAGTCGCTTTTTTGATTCTCCAAATTTCAATTGATTATCTAATTGTGGGGACCAATAAACCTTGGATAACGCTTTATCAATTTAGTGAGGCGTGGAGCTAGCAAGGGATAAATAACAATGTTACCGAACGCGTGCATTGCGTCAAATGGAATTCCGACTAACCAATAGGCGAATGCAGCAGGGAACCCACCGAGAATTGGTGCTTGAAACAGGCTAACGGCAAAACCGTAGACAAAGCCCATGCATGCGGCTATTATGCTGTGAATCAAGAGTGGATGCGAACAATGCCATTGTCCTAACAATGCTACCAGCAAGACAACTGTGAAGTATGCAGCTAGTTGTGCCAATGTCCAGTATCCCATACCCATAAACAGGTTGGTAATCAACATACTCAGCATGGAGACCACTGTACCGTCAAAAATACCCATCGTTAGTGTTAACCACACAACAATTGCCGTTATTGGTTGTACATTAGGAATAGAAATGAATGCAAAGCGGCCTACCACACAGAGCGCCGTCATCAAGGCCAAAAATGTTAGACGCCGTGTGCCTATGTGGTTACTTCTGTGCATTGAGTGTAAATGCAACCTTATCGCCCTTGTGTATGGTAGTAGCATCGGCACCTTTGGATGCAGTTTTACCGTTGACCTTATACATCCAATATTTATTTTTCTTCGTATTCTGTGTGTGACCATTGATTGAGGTAATGAATCCCTTTGTAGTTTTTACCTTAAACTTGGACCTAAGTGCTTTTATTATAGTTTCTTTTTTAACCACTACCACATGCTTCTTGGCAACTTGTTTGTGATTTACGATCAATACTATGGTGGCGTGATCGCTATTAGTTTTACTAGTTGATTGTTGAGTACAACCAGCGACACCTGTGGTTATCACCAAAATAGTGAGCATGGTAACGACGAGACGTTTCAAAAAAGACATAATGCTATCCTCCATTCTTTAAATTACACTTATTTAATTGGACATGAACCGTCAACACAATCCTGTTGGCCGACAATTTCCAAGTCCTGATTTTCCAGTCCATGTTCACGGGCATAGACCATTTCAACATCATCGGTAATTTTTGTCAGGCATGCTTTATATTCTGTCTTTGTGATTGGTTGTTTCGGTGCCTGCTCGAAGGCATCACCAGCATATGGCAGTAATGATGTTGACTTAATGGCATTTCGATATTTAGCCAATAGGGGAGCAATTTGCTGTGTTTCGCTTGGTTGGAATGTAATCGTGCAGGAAACGGCATTATCTGACCAATATTTTTGTAAAAATGCTTGAGTGGCAAGCTGTTCAGCAATTGATACATTACCTGCACTAGCAAAATGTTCGCTGTCTGCATGTTCGGATTTTACTGGAAACTCGACACACTTAGTATTTTTGGTGTAAACATCTGGTTCAATGTGGTATCCACATTTTTGTAGTACCGGAAGAAGCGGGTCAGTTTCCTGAAAACGGATTCTTTGAATCAGATAGTTACTATAGTGAAAGTGCATGCCCTCAGAGACACCAGCGAGTTTTGATACGGTTCCACTGGGTTTAACTGTGGTGTGCTTGATTGATCTATTGCAGGCCAACACAGCAGAATATTCATTGTCAGCTTGTACAACGTTATGGTAAAGCTCATCAATAGCGTGAACGATTCGCTTATCAAAGATAGCGTCACCTTCGGTGTTAAATCCTGTCACAACTCGATTACCGAAGTCTTTTAGAAACCAATCTTGAATGCCAGAAAGGGAGACTCCAATTCGCCGATTTTTGGCAATACTTTGCCGCGATACCTCCCAGTCGTAGTGACTGAAAGTTATTCTTTTAGTATAACGGGCAGCCAAAGTGACAACGTCTTTTAGTTTCCATCCTTGTTCTTCAGCTATGCTCGGGAATACTTCAAAAAGGTTGCAAGGCTCACCATTTGATAATGAAATTTCACCACAAGGGTTAGTCCCTTCTACAGTTGCATCGACATTATTTTGCCGACCATCTGTGATCCGTCCGTAATTTCGTGACATATCTAGATTGAAGATTCCAGGTTCACCATTTTTTGCGACAGCTTCTGCTACATCACCATAATTTGCGTATTTTTCGTCAGTGATAATACTATTGTTTGAAGCCCAGCGGTGGTGATAAAGTTTATCTTTATTTTGTTTCATGGTAATAAAATCATAGTCATTACTATCCCCAAGAGCAATTTCGGCGGAACGTCGCACGTTACCAGCAACAACCGCTTTACCAATCAGGTTACTAATGTCCGTGCAGTCGACCGAGTTGAGCTTTGCGCTGACTTTGTTATTAATGATGACGTTTACATCCTTCAACATTTCAATTAATGGAGCAGGTCCTGATGCGGTTCCTCCGAACCCATGAATTCGTACACCCCGTGCACGAATTTTGCTTATGTCAAACACGATCTCCTTGTAATTTCCAATAAAGTGGGCATCAATGAGTTGGGCCAATGCTTCTACCCATCCTTCGCGCGTGTCTGGCAGCACATAAATAAGGGCATCACGGGCAATCAATGCTTTGTCACGGTCTTTCGCACCTGTTGCTAAGGATTCATCGTATGCAGCACTGTCGTGACTAATAATAATTTGCAAACTTATAGCATGATCAACGATTGGTATCTTTGTAACATTATTTTTTTCAACTGAAAAGCCAACGCCGCCACCTTTCATTAATTGGTCAAACAGAAAAGCGAAGGGCATTGAAACAGCCTTTTCGGTCTTTGACACCATAATTGGTTTAATATGACTATTACCGTATTCTTGGGGACGAATCGCAATAAACCAGCAATTATTAAGTGAATCACCATTACGTTTCTGATAATCAGTTCCGGAGATCCATAGATTACGGCCACTCGGTGTTGCCGCTAAACCATAGATCATCTTAAATAGTTGTTGTGCCTCCATAGACAAAGAATGGACAACTTCTGGGTTTGGATTGTCTTTATGCAAACGAGGATCTAGATTAATATTGCCTTCAACCACCCGTTTCACTGTTTCCGGCCACTCTTCACTGCGGTTTTTGTTAGATATCCAACGTGCATATGTTCGTTTGTATGTTACCCAACCAAGTTGGCCCCAATGTGGCGCAACGTTTTGCATAATGTTGTTAATGACAGTATCTGGTATGGTAATTATTTCTTTCATAACTGTTTCCTCCTAAATAAGCATTTTAATTAAATACAATATATTGTGTACAAATATTATTATACACACAATATATTGTATTTAGAGTCTTGACTTTTAAAATAAATGCTTTTAACATGATACTGTTTGAAGTGAAATACAAAATATGATTGGAGGTCTAAGGATGAAACTGTACACGAAACGTGGCGATCAAGGAACTACTATTCAAATAAAAGGTGGGCAGATACCTAAATATGACCCTCAAATTAAGGCTTTGGGTGATATTGATGAGCTAGATTCGTGGCTAGGAGTTGTTTGTGCTCATATAGATTATGATGGATATGCCAAGTGGTTAGGTAATGAACTTTTAATGTTGCAGACAGAATTATATGAGTTGCTAGCGGATATAGGTGTGCCACGCCATCAAACAATTACTGATGCCCACGTAATGCGTTTGGAAGTTAAAATTGATAAATGGATGGGAGAAGTACCTCCATTGAAGGCCTTTGTGTTACCCGGTGGTAACTCAGTTGCTGCTGAAATTCAGTATGCTAGGACCCTTGCACGGCGGGCTGAACGATCAGTGGACTTTTTAGCTACTCAAGATGAATCAATAACAGCATCAATTTTACGGTATACAAATAGATTGTCTGATTACTTGTTTGCAATGGCTCGTTATGTGAATTGGCAAGCAGGTATATCGGAAAAACAGGTATAAATAAAGAACTTAGTTCAAAGGTTAGATAATTTACGGTAGCGTCAAGAATCTTGTGTAAATGAAATGCCTTCGTACATATAATATGTATCTAACTTAAATAAATGATGCTTCCAAGGTGTCCTGGAGTCCTTTGAACCCTCGGTGGATCCGCTTCAGAGACTTCTCGTTATAAACATTAAACTGAGAAACCAGGAAGCGATCCAGTGAATCTTCCGTTGGAAATTGTTCTTTGTGGTGGGTGGTGCGCTTGAGATGCTTATTAAAGTTCTCAATCAGGTTAGTGGAGTATAGTGATTGCCGGATAGCTGGTGGAAAGTCCATGAAAGTGAGTAAATTCGGCATTTTAAGCAGATCTTTGATTAATTTGGGATAGGTCTGATGCCAGTTGTTGGCGAACTCATTCAGTTTCAGTTCGGCTGCTTCACGGTTGGCGGCCCGATGAACTTGTTTAAAGTCACTGATCACGGCCTTGCGGTCTTTTACGCGAACTTTGTTCATCAGATTCCGCCCAACATGAACCAGGCAACGTTGTCGTTTGGCTTTAGGGAAATGCCGATTCAAGCCTTCATCCAAACCAACTAACCCATCGGCCACAAACAACAGCACATCTTTAACGCCCTGCTTGATCAAGGTTCCCAGCAGTTCAGTCCAGATTCCAGTCGATTCCGTTGGCGCCACTTGGTAGTTCAGCACTTCTTTCGTACCATCTGGACGAATGCCAATCGCAATATGAACGGCTTCTTTTTGAACGGTATCCCGCTTTAACGGCAAGTAAGTGGCATCTAAGAAGATGGCCGCATATTGTGAAGCCAGTCGACGTTGCTGGAAAGCTTGAACCTGTTCATTGACGGCTTTAGTCATGTTGGAAACCGTGGCTTTGGAGTAGTGAGCACCGTACATTTTCTCAATGAGTTCGGCAATTTCAGCAGTGGTCATTCCCTTGGTATACAACTGAATGACCGTTGTTTCTAAATTATCACTGTGCCGACCGTAGGCTGGCAAGGTATGATTTTCAAACCGGCCATTGCGATCTCGAGGAATGGTTAAGTTAAGTTGGCCGTACTTCGTATCAAACGAGCGCTCATAACTGCCGTTGCGGTTATTACCAGTGTTAATCCCAGCGTATGAGTAGCGTTCGTAACCCAAAAACTCTGCCAATTCGGTTTGAAGCAGCTGGTTAATCGCAATTTCGAGGTGGTGACGAAAAACTTCGTCCAAATCTTGCTTTTGGGCTAGTGCAGCGATAATTTCTGTGGTAAGTTCATTCATGGGGAATGCCTCCTGTGATGTTTTCTGTGGTTACTAAATATCATAAGGGAAGGCATTCCCTATTTCTATACAATTCAGAAATCTTTTATGCATTTACACAAGATATTTTACGCTCTCTTTTGTTTACAAAATTCAACTATTTGAGTTTTTCTGTTGATTAGATCTATAATAAAGTTTAGATGGGGGTAAGTATAATATAGATTCTTTAGTTTCTGTATTGTCATATCATTTCAACAACCATTTGGATAAGGTTATTGTACCTTTATTTTTTTTTATTTAAATAATGCCATTCTTATGTATTCAACTAGCCATAAGTAAACTATTTTCTTTGTTGATAAAATGAAAGCCGGGTGAATTTTAAAATCGAGTTCTGCATTTGTTTGAAACAAAATCACATACCTTAGCTGTCTGTACTTTTGTTACAACTGCATTATTGTGTTTTAAATTTTTTATAATTAACAAATGCGGTGTAACTATTTTTAGAATTTTTAAGTTAATTAACAATTACTGACTCACTAATACAACTTATTTAAGATTACATCAGATTAATGTTGGCTTCATAAAATGAAAGGATGAATTATCGTGAAAATAACATTAATAACACAGTATTTAGAGGGACATGGCGGTACCGAAAGAGTCATTTCGAACTTGGTCAACGAAGATTTAAAAAATGAATATCAGGTTTTGATCCCTAAAAGCGGAAAACCTGAATGGCTCCAATGGATTACACGTACTACCGGCTACCAACTTAAAATTTGCCATGCACAAGATACACAAGCACAAAAAGAGTTTATTGAAAAAAATGTTTTAGCAGCAGAACCAGATATCGTTTTGGGACTCGAAGGCAGAGCTTGTGTAACTGCCTATCAGATCAGGAAAAAATATGACCTTCATTATAAAATTGTTTCTTGGGGACATACCTCCATTGCTGAATCAAACATTTTTGCTCGTCAAGAACTTGCTTTCTCAGAATATCATCTTGCAATTAGTACAGGGATAAAAAAACAGTTGATCAAACTCGGGGTCCCAGCCCAAAAAATCTTTCTGATCTATAATCCTATCCGCACTGTAAATAAGAAAACAATCAGCACACCTAAAGCTAACGCTCCTTTCCATGCAATTTTTATTGGAAGAATATTGTTGGATGATCAAAAAAATGTACGTATGCTTCTTGAATCAATGGCACAGCTTAATATTCCTTGGAAACTGGACATCTTTGGCAAGGGAGCTGATCTTCCAAAAGCAAAAACATTAGCAAATGATTTGCATATTTCACAAAACATTAACTGGCAAGGTTGGATGCCTAATCCTTGGGAAGCAATTAATGAAGCTGATTGCCTGCTGCTCTGTTCAAAATATGAGGGATTCCCAATGGTTGTTATTGAAGCTGCTTCTTATGGCTTGCCAATTGTTTCAACAAACTGTCCTACTGGACCGGCAGACATCATTAATTCCCACAATGGAATTTTAACTCCAATGAACGACCAAAAAGCTTTTATAGCTGCATGCCGGCAAATCTATCGTTTGCGTGGTAAATATAATCATACAGATATCAAAAAAACAGTTTTGAAATTTGATATTTCTCGCTATATTAAGCACATAGAAAACATCTATAACTTAATTGCTGCTGATAATAAAAACACAGATAAATCAGCCATTAAACTTTCTTCTTTATAATAGGTTCTTTATCAAGTGGTACTGATGAAATGAATTATTAAAAATAATAAGCAATTGGTCTACTTGGTCAAGCTGCTTGTTCCTGAATGGAATGAGCAGCTTTTTTAATGTGACTATGAAAATTCAAACTGACATAACTATTCTTTAATTCGATGAGAAGACGTAAACGGAAGTTTTCAAAGTTCCGGAAACCGTAAGCAGTCTTTTTAATGGCTTTGATCTTGTTGTTTGTTCCTTCCACGGGTCCATTAGAAAAGGTCGTCTGAAAGCTGTTCTTGATTTCTTGTAGATGTTTACGCAAGGTACGATTAGTTTTTTTGATGGGCTCAGGCATGCCTGCAGCTGAACGTGTTAGACTTTCTAAGAGCCTTGGATCTCGCTGCTGGACAGCTTGTAAAAGTGTTTGATAATAAACGTAAGCTTGTCGCAAAGCGGAGGACATGTTTAATAAACGCTCCACAATATCCTGTTCACATAACTGCATATTACGAAAGTTTCTGCTTTTACGATAGGTTTTAAAATCAAGTTTGGTCGAGTCTTTAGTTAACAATTTCCAATAATGTTTCAAAGCACGTGCGTTGTGCGAACCCTGTCCCGCCTGTTTCATGGTTTGTGTCCGAACTAAGTTTAAGGCCCGATAAGCTTGGGTTACGACATGGAAGCGGTCGGCAATGATCAGCGCTTGCGGAAAGATCTCATGGATCAAGGATCGATAAGGCGAGTACAGATCAACTGTGACCGTTTGGACTGCCCAGCGAGCTTGACGGTCATATTGTAAAAAGTAACTTCGTAAGTATGTATTATGCCGAGAACGCACGATATCTAACGTGCGGCGTGTCGCAATGTCCATGACAATGATACTCATGCCGCTACTAGAAAAGTTGCCCGCTTTAAAGTCGTCAAAAGCGATATTTTGCGGTAAGAAATGATGATTGGGCCTTAAGTAAGTTGAGAGCTCTTGCGCAAAGCGCATCACTGTCATTCCAGAGATCCCAAAATCAGCGGCAATATCTTTTTGTGAGATATTCTGGTCTAATTTAGAAATAGCCTGATATTTAACGGCTTGTGAGATTTGGTCGTTAGCCTTGACGTCCTTGATCTCCGCAAGTTTTGTAATAGTTTTAGGGCAGGCAGCTGAAGCCGGGCAGAGATATTTTTGTTTGCGGATCGAAAAAACATTTGTGATCCCACCCGAAGGCAAACCGAGCATCTCAACGGTTTTAAAACCGTTGTAGCGCATTTTTTGACCACAAACTGGGCAAGCACAAGGATAAGATTGCCGCAAATGGATCTTGCGGACTTTTTTATGTTGGTAAAATCCTGCAGCTATCACTTTATTCTTATATTTTGGATCAAATTCCAGGTGTGAGTCTTTAATTCCCAATAGATCCAGTGTACAATTCTTCATGTAGGACATTCCTTTCAGTGTAGGGATTGTTTCTTTGAGATGAAGTGTGTCTTCATCTCTATTTTTTTATCATAAAACAAAATTGGTACTGAGAGAAGATTTTTCTATCAGTACCAAATATTATAGAACCCAGTTTTAAGACAATCCGTTGGTGTTAAGAAGGGATCGGGTACTACATGGTTTTGTAAATGTGATTGTGGTAATTATACCGACGTGGCAAGCACAAAACTTATTCAAGGAACTACCAAGAGTTGTGGTTGTCAATTAAAGAAGGCACGAGAAAAATGGAAAAATATTTACAAAGATGAAAAGATACAAGAGAAGATAAAAAAAACTTTTAGAAAAAATGACGGTCGTGAAAAAAATACTAAACTATCTATATTGGAACTAGCAACAAGCGACAAATTAAAGGCAAATAATTCTAGTGGTGTAACAGGGGTTTCTTATAGTAAACGTGATAAGAGGTGGCGTAGCTATATCACAGTAAAACATATACGCTACGAGCTAGGATATTTTAAAGATAAGGAAAGTGCAATCCAAGCTCGAAAAAAAGCTGAAAAAGAATTAGTTGAACCCATTTTAAAAAAATACAAAAATAAATAAAAAATTCATAGCCTTTATAAGACACGAAATAGATTTGTTATAAAAAATAAGCTGAAAAATACCTTACTACCCAATTTTTTACAGACATGATATAATAGAAGCAGAAAAAGAAGCCTTGCTTGAACAAGACTTCCCATGTAGAACCGTTTAAGACGGTGGCATAACTTAATACGATTAAATAACCGCTAGCTTGCCAGAGCTAAGGCGGTTATTTTTTTTGCTGATTTTTAATCAACTCAACAACTAATGCGATTAAGGCCACGATAAAAGTACCGAAAGCCAGCATTAATTGTAAAGCGTCCGAAACGGACACTTGGGCTACTCCTTTCCTAGAATGTGAGTTTATAGTTTTTACACCATAAGCACCACCCCCTTTAAGGAAATAGCCACCGCCTTAACTTCTCTACTTGAACTATTATACAGGATAACTAGTAATTTACCTATTGATGATTAATGTTATATTACCTTAATAGGCATTGAAACATTGCATTTAAGTTTTATTGTGTATAACGATGTTACACAAATTAAATCGGTGGTGGTTTAAAATGAAAAAAATTTATTTTTTATGTACAGGAAATTCTTGTCGCAGTCAAATGGCTGAAGGATATGCCAAAAGTATACTATCGCCCGATATTTTTGAGATAGAAAGCGCGGGTATTGAAACGCATGGACTAAATCCAAATGCTGTTAAAGTTATGGCTGAAGACGGAGTAGATATTAGTAGCCACTACTCTAAATTAATTGATCTAAAGTATTTTAATACTTCAGATTTAGTTATTACTTTATGTGGTGATGCAAAGGATAAATGTCCTATGCTTCCCCCGCAAACAAAAAGTTTACACTGGCCTTTATCTGACCCAGCGCAAGCAACAGGAACATTAGAAGAGCAACTAGAAGTATTCCGTAAGGTTCGTGACGAGATTAAAAAATTAATTATAGATTTAAATGACCACTTTCATTGATTACAGAAAAGCGACATAACTCAACAGTTGTGGCCTCTTTTTTGATACTGTATAATTAAAGGGTTAGAACCGTGTCATTACTTAATGACATAAGTAAGGAGATAAAAAGATGAAATATGGCTATGCGCGGGTCAGTACCACTGATCAAAAATTAGCAAATCAAATTGAGTTACTAAAATTGGCAGGAGCAGAAAAAATCTTTCAAGAAAAGTTTACCGGCACAACTACCGAACGACCGGAGTTTCAAAAACTGTTGCGCGTTCTAAAAACAGGCGATACTTTGATTGTCACTAAGTTGGATCGGTTTGCGCGGAACACACGCGAGGCCTTAGCCATTATCCAAGAGTTGTTTAAAGAAAATGTCAAAGTTAACATTTTGAATATGGGCTTAATTGACAATACGCCGACTGGACAACTAGTCTTTACAATATTTAGCGCCTTTGCGCAGTTTGAACGCGATATGATTGTCACGCGCACACAAGAAGGTAAAGTGTATGCCAAGCAACATGATCCGTTGTTTCGGGAAGGGCGACCGAAAACGTATTCTGAGGAACAAATCAGATTTGCCTACGAGTTACGAAAACAAGGCATGACCTATAAAATGATTGAACGAAAGACGGGGATTAGTAAACGCACGCAACAGCGACGATTTAAATTAGTTAAAAACAATATATTTTAAAACTGTTTACACCATACCAAAAGGGGCTTCGAATACGAGGCCCCTTTTAGATTTAGCTAGTAATCCGTATTAAAGTTAATGGCTAGCTCCCAGTTCAACTTTTTAATGGCTTACGATCTGTCAACAAAGCACTTGGTGACAGAATCAAAACAATCACCGCTCCTACTAAGTAGGTATGACTGAAGGCCTGGCTGATCTGTCGATTCTTAGTATGCTTAATTTTTCTCAAAGCTGTCGTTAAAGCTTCTTTTTGTGCCAATTGTTTGAGACCTACTAACAATTTTTTCTGACCCTGGCTTATTTTCTGATTACCCAAATTAATTTTTTGAGAAGCTACTGACAGTTTAGATATAGCGGTATTTTGATTTTCTAACTTGGTTAAGGTAAGTGCTAGTTGCTGGTTACCCGCTTTTAAGTTGTCAGTAGCTAGTGCTAACTTCTTCTGGGCTTGGTAGACCTGGTGAAGATCGGTTCCCTTTTGGGGCTATGGTAAATCAACTTGAGATTTGGCCGCTTGTTTAAGGGCACGTCTTAGGTTCGTCTGTTTGTTTTTAGTTGTTAATTTGGCTGATCCAGTAGTGGAAAATAGGCTGTTCAATTGTTGATGAGCCACTTTCTTTACAATCTACCATATAAACGCATTCTCGTGCATTGTTTGCTTATACGTGTATATAGTTGTCAAATACGTGCTATGATTGTGTATGTCCTAAATGGACACAAGCAACGCTCCTAAGCAAAGCCTGTATGTACTGATTTCAGAAAAGCCCTCTATTCCGCATAATAGAGGACTTTTTTGTGTGCATTCTGCTTAATTTAAACGGACAAGTATACGTCTAAAAGCTGAACGTGTTGTCTGAGAGCGCGATATTATTTTCCCCTAGTTCGGGCGTCTCTACTCTCCAGAATATCTAATTGAAAAGTAAATTTTCGCTTGTCTTCAGCGTCTAAAGAATCAATGAGATAGTCTAATGCGTTATCAATGGCATCTTTTTGAGATTTATATAGACCAATTCCAGATAAAGCTTCCGCTTTGTTCTTAATATGGTTGTTGATTCTAACGTTAGCATAAAAAGTAACAGAATCTGCAACGCTTTTTCCCGGTTTTGATGGTTTGCCATTATTACTTTTAAGATCATCTGTAGTAAAGGTGTTTTTGGGTTTGATATCTTGTCCACGATCAAGTGGGTCCGTCTTTGGTTGTTTTTTTAGATTGGGATTGTTTAATAATCCGCTCATTCCTATTCACCAGCCATTCTGCTAAATATTTCATCAGTAACGTTGGAGTATACGTCTTGAACTGCTTTATCAAACTGATCTTTAAATGTCACCCCGGTTACATCATATCGTTTTAAGCGTTCCATATTTTTAATTGTTATGTCAAAAATATTTTCTTTACCAAATATATCAATTGCTTTAGCTAAGGTGCTCTTATCGACAGGGGCACCATTTTTCAGCAAAACCGGCAATATTCCTAGTAAATCTAATGTCGGAGCGTGGAATTCATTGATAATTTGATCTTGCATGTATTTGATGAATGCCTGGGCACCCTGAAGCGATCTTTCCTGAGTTTGAAGAACGACAATCACGTAGTCTGTCATATATAATGCGGTATCTGTGATTAGGCTAATTGTAGGTGGAACGTCTACCAACAAGTAGTCATAGTCATCTTTCCACGGATTTATTAAGGTAGACAAGTATTTTACACGATCGGTGTAGTCAGAAATTATATTCTCCATATATCTAGGATATAAAGAAAAGTCAGCTGAGGATGGAAGAATATCTAAATTTTGGATTACGTTGATGATAGCTGGTTTGAGGTTTTTGTTTTTAATTGCGGTCATCAAGGTTTCATCAAAAGAAGTTACTTCACCGCCGACGTTATTTTTAGTTTTTAAATATAAATTAGTGGCGTTAGCTTGAGGATCCAAATCTATTAATAGTGTTTTATACCCACGACGTGCCAACTCGATACCAGTCATTGTACTATTAGTTGTCTTGCCAGTCCCGCCTTTAAAGTTTGAAAATGTTATGACTTTGCTATCCAAAATATCACCTCATAAATATGTAGTGTAATGCTCTTAAAGCATAGCACAAAAATTAGTACATGTATACAAATACAAGTGTGTAAAAGTAAAAATGTATACATGAGCTCTATGCAGACTGCAATAGAGGCATTTTGAATGAGTATACAAATACTAATTTTTACATTAGTATTTGTACTAATGTAAAAATGTATACATTTTTTAAAAAAGTGTTGATTTCTTTTATTGAGAGAAATACAATTGTACTTGTAAGTGAATACAAAAAAACACCCACCGACTGGAATCGGTGAGCGCCACATAAAAGTCAGCTTGTTTAATGACTATTATATCATGGCCGGTGCGATTTTTAAAGCCCTAGGGGACAAGCTGGGGTCTAAATCTAAGGGGACACGTTTGCCAGTGCGACTTCAATAAGTCTGGCTATACCACAACAAGGTTATCTGTACGGCTGGGTGGTGAATGGTGAGCGCGACCATTAACGGCGCGGGTGGTAAAACGAAGCTTAGGCTTGGTGCCATTGATTAGTTGGTGATCGAACAAAAATAAATACGTATTGCCAACGCCTACTAGGGCGTTTTTTAGTAGGCTAAACCGAAAACGTAGGTTTATAATGAGTGGTGGTAGCAATACCGCAATTGTACAGACAAGCGACGGGCGTTAACGACCGACGAACTAGGGGGAAACCTTAGCATAGAATTGCACTCTGGTTCAGTTATTCCAAATAACTGTTTCCAGGGAACAATTCTGCGCTCAAAACGTCACTCCCTCTAAACTGAATGGAAAACCATAACCCGTCAAGTCAAAACCAACATTAGAATCAAGAAAGTTGATGATTTAAAATGCTTGATTTAAGAGATTGTGAGATTGCTTTTACCGGACGTCTAACTACCATGACTCGGGATCAAGCTTTTAGTTTGGCGAAAGTCTTTGGGGCGAAACCACAAAATTGGGTTACGAAACAGACAGATTATTTAGTGGTTGGGTTAATTGAGACGGCTTTAGGTGAGGAGCCCATCACAAAAAAGTTATTGACGGGAACACCAACGATTTCAGAACGGGATTTTTTGGACTGGTGTCAGGCACGATTGGCGCAATGGTCTAGGAGTTTGGGCGGTTAAATTCACAAAGTGAGTTGGTAGATTGCAAATTTGTCCAAAAATTCGGATTAAATTTGCAATCTACCATTTGATATTAAAAAAATTGGCTTTTTATATAATTTTTATAGTGTATCTCTTAATAAGGTGGTCATATAAAAAAGAAAATCAACCTTCAATGCATATTATTAACATTTCTAACGTTCACAATGGGTTTGAGTCAATTTATTATAATAGGAATTATAAATAATTTATCGACAGATTTTAGAGTTTCTATTAACCCAAGTCAATCAACGATGCCTGCTAAGCCGGTTCAGGATGGTCAAGCAACGGCTACTAATTTTGTGGATCAATGGTTGGCTCAAACTGATTAAACTGATCAATGACATATGACACTGAGTGGCTTATTACTATTAGTCATGAGTAGTTTGTTAGGACTCTTCGGAATGACTAAGCGGCAGCAAAAAGAATAGGATGATATTATATGCTAAATCATCAGCAAATTAAGAACCAGTTTGAGAGCTTAGCAACCCTGCAAGCTATTCAGAAACAGGCATACCAGATGTTAGCGCAAGGATTGGCCAAAACTGATTTTTCAATGCGTGAGTGGGGAATATTAGTCTATCTTGAACAACATGGGCAAGCTACTGCTAGTGAATTAGCTGATGCATTCATTGTTACGCGCACACTAATTTCCAGGAATACTTGGCGATTGATTCAAGATAATTTAATTCAATCACAAGTGAATCCAAATGATCGACGAATTGTTCGGCTAACTTTGACTGTTAATGGCCAAGAAAGAGTCCAAAAGGTTTTTCGGCAAGTGCAAGCGAACTTAAAAACTTTCGACCAGAGTCACAATCTGGAGAAGTTGACTAAACAAGTGGAAGCTTTGTTACAACAACTTGCTAGGATAAATTAAAGCTTTTTCAAAATAAGTCAAGATGCATTAATGTAAATAAAGATCAGTCTGTTAAAATCTTTGGGTTTTGGCAGATCGGTCTTTTGTTGAAGTGAAGCAAATTTAAACATTAAGATTATTTTTGGCTCGTGACAATAATCATTTTGTATACCCAAGTAATTAATCGAGCGTTGCAAGTGGCAAAGTTTCTCACCATTAAAAAAGCTTAGATATATTTAGATACAAATTTTTTGACGTTTTGAATATGTGATAATTAAAGTGTTTAAATTAGTATTTTCAATTATAATACTCATACGCGTGGTGCTAGTTAAATTTAGACAGCAAAAAAGCCTGACGGTTTACACTTAAAGCAATCTATAGTAAAGAAGTGTTAAGCATATCAGACTAGTTTAAGCCTTATCAGCCGGGAATGAGTGCTGTTGATATTGCCGAAGTACATGATTAAAGCGGCCAAAATCGTTACGTTAATTATTTAATAAATTGTTTATTTGTTTGCCTGATAATGATATAATTAAGCTAGATGAAGGAGGCATCAAGATGAAGATTATTACTTTTACTGCTATCAAGGGTGGTGTCGGTAAAACAACCTTGACTTTGAATTATGGTGATTGGTTAGCTAAAAATGGTAAGAAGGTTCTATTAATCGATTTAGACCATCAGTGCAATTTAACAACCGTTTTTGAAAAGACACGACGAAACAATACCATCGCTGAAGCATTCAAAGAAGACAATAATGCTCAAAAAGTAAAAATTGACAGTGTCGGACCAAATCTAGATTTAATCGCCGGTTTTATAGACCTAGATGTTTTAGGAAGTTATCTAGAAAATAACAGTAACAAAGAAATGATGTTGTTCATGTGGTTTAAAAACAACTCCGATTCATTAAGCTTAACCGACTATGACTATATCTTAATTGATACACACCCAGATTTTAGCACCATCACTAAAAATGCTATTGCTATCAGTAATTACCTTCTTAGTCCCATCACACCCAGTGAACATGGCTACAATGCTAAGTTTGATCTAGAAACACGACTCGAAAAATTCAGAAAATCACTTTTTGATTATCGAACTGGCGAAACTTACGTAGACGCAAAGCTTTTCTTTATCGGCAATATGATTAGACATAATACAAGCATGTCTCGCGATTTGCTCAAACACATAGAAGGCGATGAAACAGTCGCGACTATAATTCCTGAAAGAGAGCTCTTTAATAAAGCTACTGCAAAGCACGCTTCAATATTTGAATTAGCCAATCATGATGAATCCATTTTAAAGCAAAATCAAAAGTTCATAGAACACGCCGATCATCTTTTTCAAGAATTAGCAAATAAAACCAAGTAAGGAGAGTTAGATTATGAGTTTAGATTCATTCAACCACAAAAAAGACGAAGAAATGAGAGAAAGTTACGAGACTACGTTGAAAGACAACAAGAAAGATGCAGTCGCATTTTTGAAAAATATCAGTCGAAAGGAAGTAGAGCGTAAGCGATCAGTGACCTTCTCAATTACTGAAAGTCAACTTAAAAAAATGGATGTGGCTGCCCGAAAAAACGGATTTAAAAATCGTTCAGAATTCTTAGCTTCAATCATAGATGCAATTTAGTAGTTAAATAAATAATTAGCCAAACAAGTAAATACACAATTTATTTGTTTGGCTAATTTGTATTTAGGTAAAATCTAGTAAAGTGCACTGAACCAAATACGGTTGCCTGTAGGTAAGCGCTATGCTAGACTAAGATTAATTTAACAATCGAATAAAGAGATCAAGCTAAACAGAAAAATCCCCGATTCACGAGGAATCAGGGATTTTAGGTTTAGAAAGTAGCTAATAGAGAGCCACTTAGATTCAGACGATTTAGACCGCCAAGTTAAAATCGTCTGAACATTGTTCTTAATTTGTAGGTTAATTATACCGCAAACCAGTCCTATGGGACAAGTGAAGGATAGTTAAAAACAAATTAAACCCAATGGACTAAGTAGCTAACCAATGCTATTTAGTCCATTTTTGTTGTTAGAAATTAAAAAAGTTGCCGTATGGGCAACCCAGAATAGACACATGCCGGTGAATTTACAAAGCCGATCACGTCCAATGTTCGCTTTGTAATTCAGTTAAAGCATACCAGACTTGTATTTTAAAACAAGTCAGATGTTTTAGCAACTCTCTTTTAAGACAGCGTGTGTCAGTTAAGAAAGGGAGCTTTTATTATGGATCAATCAAATTTCAACTTTACAAATGCTAAAAGGGCATATGAAGTAAAGTTCTACGCTTTGCCGCAGATCTTACTCCAAGGAGAAAAATATAAGGATCTTAGCGATAGTGCCATTTTACTTTATTCGGTGTTACGCGATCGTCTAAGTTACTCACTGAGCAATAATTGGGTTGACGAAAATAACAACGTATATTTCATATACACAAACAATGAACTAAAAGATTTACGAAACTGGTCAAATAATAAAATCAATAAGATTAAACACGAATTAATGGACGCAAAACTTTTGTATCAAAAACATATGGGTTTTAATCCAAGATCAGGCAAAAACGAACCAAATAGATTATATTTGGCAGATTTGGAAGTAACAGCAAAAGACGTTTATATTAAGCGAGAGCCATTAAAATCGCCTGAATCCCTTGGTACAAGCGGACTTCTCAAAAAGAGAAACCCGCATGATACCGTTGAACCCCTTGGTACAAACGGACTTCTCAAAAAGAGAAAACCGCATGATACCGTTTCTGATACATCTGAATCCCTTGGTACAAGCGGACTTCTCAAAAAGAGACAAGATCTAGACTATACTAATAATTTAGATACTAATAGATACAATATAGATACTCAAAAGTTGGACTTTTCCACAGCCCATTTTTCACCAGCAGAAATTCAAAAGCAAAACCAGGATTTGGTGAACCATGCTAATGACTTCTTAACTGATGAAGACAGTGGCTTACCGGTTTTCTTAGAACCCGAAGCCGTGCAATTACTAAGTTTCTGGTGCCGCACTCCGCAACAAATGCGGCGCTTCATTGGCATTATCTTAAATGCTAAGTACCGAGTTGAAAAGGATCATCAAGATATTGGCGTCATAATCCCGCTTTACGACGAAGAACTAAAACCTTTGATGACTAAAGCCTTAAGACGCTACTTTAACGCCCTAAGAAGCAATGAAAAGCATATCAAGAACGTGGAGAACTACTTATACGGCACCATGCAAAACCTATTTGGGATTTGGTGGAATAAACAAGCGGCAAGAGAATATGTTGCTAAACACCCCGAGGAGCAGAACGCTGACAATGAATGATTTTAAAATCAAACGGCATATAAGCTCATTTAAGCCGTTTTAAGTGTTACATGCATAATTATATTAAAATCGCTTTAAAATCGCTTAGAAGCAAAAATAGACACCTTGAGTGGCTGAATTGGCGCTTGGTGGAATAAACAAGCGGCTAGAGAATATGCGGCCAAACACCCTAACGATGAGCGTGCTTAAAACTAAAAAGCTATATAAGGCCATTTAAGCTGTTTTAAACAGATAGAGCATAATTATATTAAACGAGTTTTAAAATGCGCTTACGGGCACTTTAGGAACGTTATATAAGTGCCATTGCGGAAAGGACAGCAAACTTAAATTCACAACTTTTAAAGAAGCAGGCTAATTGAGATGGTACTCAAAGATTAGTATAATGTGAGTAGTAATAAAAGGGGGGCGAGAAAATCATGGCAGTTAAGGAAAAGAAACGCGTACAAGTCCAGATTGACAAAGAATTGGCAGATAATACCGAAGCCGTTTTAAGCCAGTTAGGTCTAAACCCAACTACCGCGATCAATATGTTTTATAAGCGGATCGTAGCTGACGCAGCATTACCGTTTAAACCAGCCCTGAGCGAAGCCGAAAGAGCTAATTTAAGCCTTTTAAAGGCTACCAAAGAGACACCAGTAACAGAGTTCAAAGACGCTAAAGAAGTCGCTGATTGGCTCAATGATCCAGATGAGGACTAATGGCTTATCAGATTAAATAAATTAATAACTTGGAAGTGTGATGAACATGAAAGATACAATCACAATTAATGACTTTTTTGAAATTGCCAAAGAAACTGATTTAAAAGATTTACTTGATAAGTCATTACATGAGCCAGATCCAGAAAAGCGCAAAGTATATGACGCTTTATATACCTACTTTTTAGATAAAAGGCAAGATGAGGTTATTAAGCGAAAGGACTTTGTCCGTTGATAGATAAACCCCAATATATAATTGTTGCTGGTATTAACGGAGCAGGAAAAAGTACGCTATACGATACATTTCCCATCTTGTTTGACAAAACAAAACGGATTAACGCTGATGAACTTTTAAGACAAATGGGTGGCGATTGGCATAAAGATAGTGACAACTTAAAAGCCATGAAAGAAGAAATCAAACAACTACACTATGCTTTAGATCACCAGCAAAGTATTCACGTAGAAACAACACTGGCAGGTAGAGGCAAAGCTCAACTCAATATGATTGACAAAGCTCACAAAAATGGCTTTGAAGTGACTTTATTATATGTTGCTTTGCGAGATGAAAATTTAGCTATCCAAAGGGTCAACGAACGGGTACAAAAAGGTGGGCACGGTGTTCCAGTAGCAACGATCAAGAAACGTTATCAGCAATCCAAACATAATTTGCCATTGGTGGCCTTTAAATCTGATAAGGTCATGATCTATGATAATAGCGAAAAGTTTACCTCTGTTTATGCAAGAGAGAAGGGACAAGTTTTTAAAAACGATTTGAGGCATTTTCCTTGGATAAACCAAAATATTACTTATCCAGAAAAGGTGCAAAAGCAGTTACAAAATTTTGCAGATCAAAACCCAGAAGTAAAGCCTAAAAATGATCCAGAAAATAAAAACGATCGGCCTAGTTATTAGGTTGATCGTTTTTGAGTTTATTCGGTTTATGGGCGTTAACATAGTCAGCAAATGTTTTTAAAAGTTCTTCGGTTTGTTCGACCGAGAGGTTATTAGCTTGAAAGTACTTTTCTAATAAAGCCCCTTTTTGAATTAATCGGCGAGAACGGGCTTTGCGGGCTTGCCGATTTTCATAGTATTTAGATTGCCGTAATTTAAAATCTTCCCGCTCAATTTTTTGTTTTAAACGCGCTTGCTGCTCGACTAGTTTTTCATATTGATTAGACATGGAATTTCCCCATCTCGTATGGCTAATGATCTACGGACTTTACCTTTAAAAATTCAGAAAATTGCTTGGCTAAAAGCTTAATCTGATCGTTAGACAAATTAGCATAATCTAAATTGGCTTGACTGATGATTTGTTTACCTAGCCGTTGTTCAATCTTATTTTTTTCGTCCTTAATTTTTTGATTAAGGGCTTTTAATTTAGCTTCTTGTTTTTCTAAGTTACTTTGAGACATAACGATCCCTCCAATCATATTAGAAATAATCACCGACACTATATCATAAGGGAAACGTTAAGTCAAAGTATAAAAGTTGAAATAGCGAAGCGGAAGGCATACACTAAGTTAAAGTTAAGAGAATCAGAAGACCGAGTGAAACGAGGTCAATGCGCACTTACACGTCATCTTTGATGACGTTGTGCTAAACCCATTAAAACCTGTATTAGAAGTCGCCGATGGCGACAACAAAGTCAAACCCATAAAACCAAAGAAAGGTGGTGACCGACATGGCAATTTTTCACATGAGTTTTAGTAATATTAGTGCTGGTAAAGGACGAAGTGCGATTGCCAGTGCCGCTTATCGAAGTGGTGAAAAGCTATTTGATGATAAGGAAGGTCGCCACTATTTTTATGCCCGCTCGGTTATGCCAGAAAGCTTTATTTTAACCCCCAAAAATGCACCAGAATGGGCCAGTGATCGAGAGCAGTTGTGGAATGAAGTTGAAACGAAAGATCGTAAATCAAACTCACGGTATGCAAAAGAGTTTAACGTGGCTTTACCGGTAGAATTAAGTGAATCCGAACAGAAAGAATTACTGACAAAATATGTGCAAGAAAATTTTGTTGATGAGGGCATGGTAGCCGACGTGGCAATTCATCGCGACCACCCAGATAATCCGCACGCTCATGTGATGTTAACCAATCGCCCATTTAACCCCGATGGTACTTGGGGACAGAAAACAAAAACCGAATACATTTTAGATAGTCATGGTAATAAAACTAAGACCCCTGCAGGGAATGTGAGAAACCGAAAAATTTGGTTGGTTGATTGGGATAAAAAAGAAAAAATAACTGAATGGCGGCACAATTGGGCGGTTAGTGTAAATCAAGTTTTAGAGCAAAAAAATATTCCCGATCGGATCAGTGAAAAATCCTTTGAAGATCAAGGAATAAATGAAGTTCCAACTCAACATGAGGGAATCAATAGTAAGCGGCATGAAAGAAACGAATTTAACCAACAAGTTAAGGACTATCGCAAGGCCAAAGCCAGTTATAAAAATAACCAAGAAAAAGTAATCAATAGAGGTCATTTAGATAGCCTAAGTAAACACTTCTCGTTTAATGAAAAACGGGTAGTCAAAGAGTTAAGCCATGAACTGAAAACTTATATCAGTTTGGAGAACTTAGATGATAAGCGGCGCATGCTATTTAATTGGAAAAACAGCACCTTAATTAAACATGCGGTTGGTGAAGATGTGACTAAACAATTATTGACAATTAACCAACAAGAAAGCTCACTCAAAAAAGCAGATGAACTCTTAAATAAAGTAGTTGATCGCACTACGAAAAAACTTTATCCAGAGCTTAACTTTGAACAGACCATGCAAGCTGAAAGACGAGAATTAATTAAGGAAACCGATAGCGAACAAACAGTTTTCAAGGGTAGTGAATTAAACGAACGTTTAATGAATATTCGTGATGATTTGTTGACGCAACAATTATTGACCTTTACTAAGCGGCCATACGTTGGTTTTAAGTTATTAATGCAACAAGAAAAGGAAGTCAAAATCGAGCTTAAATATACGCTGATGATTCATGATGATAGCTTAGAAAGTCTAGAACACGTTGATCAAGGTCTACTAGAAAAGTATTCACCAACCGAGCAGCAAAAGATTACTCGCGCAGTCAAAGATTTGCGAACAATCATGGCCGTTAAGCAAGTCATTAAAACGCAATACCATGAAGTATTGAAAAGGGCCTTTCCCAAAGGCGATTTAGATGGATTGCCATTGATTAAACAGGAACAAGCCTATACAGCCGTGATGTACTATGATCCTGTTTTAAAGCCATGTCAGGCTGAAACAATTGAACAGTGGCAAGCAAATCCACCACAGGTGTTCAGTCCCCAAGAACATCAACAAGGACTAGCTTATTTATCGGGACAGCTTAGCTTAGATCAGTTAGAAAATCATCACTTACAACGGGTTTTAAAGCATGATGGCACTAAACAACTCTTTTTTGGCGAATGCAAAGCCGATCCGACGATTAAGAACAGTCAGATCGAGAAAATCCAAAAGCAGTTAAAAGGGCAACAAGCCAAGGACGACCAGTACAGAAAAGCAAATATGGGGCATTATCAACCGCTAAATTACAAGCCAGTTAGTCCAGACTATTACTTAAAGACGGCCTTTAGTGACGCGATCATGACTGTTCTATATGCTCGTGATGAAGATTACCAACGGCAAAAACAAGAACGCGGCTTAAAAGAAACCGAGTGGGAAATGACGAAAAAGCAGCGGCAACACCAAACCCGGAACCGGCATGAAGATGGGGGTATGCACTTGTAATCACAAAATTAGCGACTGGTTAATTGGTATGAATGGTAGCCCATAATGTATTTTATATTGATAAAAATTTGGTACGTAGAGCGTGCTCGATTAGTTACCTATAGCTGCCAACCTTGTATATGGTCTATCAAAGGGACCAGGCAATCAAACACTTTAAGCCGGAACCCTATTTTGAACTAAATGCTGAAATTCTTGCTAATCAGCAAAAATTCGTCGCAAAATTAGACCCCTATCAGCGATTTAAAGACGAAACAGGGCCAATAACATTCATGCGAGCTAAACACGTTCATAAAGGCTCGCAGGATGGTTTAATCAAGGACGTCCAAAAACAAGGCAAAAAGCGTGCTAGTCCCCAACTATTCTCACTATCCAGTCTCCAAAGTGCCATGAATAAACGTTATCACGCCAGTGCCAGCCAAACCTTAGCGGCCATTCAAAGTTTATATGAAGCCAAGTTGATGAGTTATCCCCGAACGGATTGTGCTTATATCACTGATGAAGAATTTGATTATTTAGTGGCTAATCTGACGAAGTATCTGGGTTTGGTCTCTAAGCCAGTCGCTTTAACCAATACCACTCCGAACAAACGCTATGTTGATGGGAAAAAAGTTGAAGAACACTATGCCATTATTATGACTAAAGTCGTGCCGACGAAAGAGAAACTAGCCAGCTTGCCTAAATTACAGCAACAAGTCTATGACCTGGTTTTAAGGACGACGTTAGCGATGTTTGCTGACCCGTACGAGTACGAAGAAACCACCATTATCACTCAGGTTGGCGACACCAATTTTAAAGCAACCGGTAAGGTCCCAACTAAGCAAGGCTGGCAAGCTCTATTTGATGATCACAAAGTCGACCAACAAGAGCAGCCACCCTACCGATCGTTCACCAAGGCGACCAAGTTCAAGCAAATCTGCAAACACCGCAAAAAGAAACGACACCACCGGTACCCTTTACCGAAGGTACCCTGATTACGGCCATGAAGACCGCCGGCAAAACGCTTGATGATGAAGAAGCCCAAGCAATTCTCAAAGATGTGCAAGGCATTGGGACAAGTGCGACCCGGGCTAATGTGCTAGAAGTGTTAAAGAAACGCGGCTATTTAGTTACTGAAAAGAATAAGCTCCACGTCAGTGAAGTCGGGATTACTTTATGTAAAGCGGTCGAACTCGAACCCTTGCTAACTAGTCCAGAAATGACAGCTAAATGGGAGCAAGCGTTACAGCAAATCAGTACCGAAGAACGCACTCCGGATAATTTTTTGAGCCAAATTAAGAAGTTTGTGGCGAAGTTGATTGCTGATGTTCCGACACAATTAACTGGCAGTGCGGCCATAAAGCAACAAATTAATCACCAACAGCAAGCGCAAAAAAACGCCGAGGTGTTCTTAGAAACACCGCAAGTAACTGTTTTAAACAAACAAAAGTTTTACATTGTGAAGCCTGAGCAGGGCGAAGACTTTACTCTACCCAAGAAATGGAGCGGTAAGACGCTCGGGAAGACCGTGATCAAAGCACTGGTCACCAAGGGGAAAACGAGCAAATTAAAGGGTTTCAAGAGTAAAAAAGGAAAGTCGTTTGACGCCAAGTTAAAGCTTGACGGCCATAAATTAAGTTTTGATTTTGATTAGAACCTGCCTACCGCCCTGCACTACGTTCCGGTTGGTGAACCCGTCATTTAGGTTCACTTTTACAACCCTAAAAGTAAACCCAAACAACGGGTGAGATTAACAAAGCAAAGGAGATCATAAAATGGATAATAAATTAGCAGTCATTGGGAGTGAATTACCAGTTTTACAGGCTAAAGGAACCTACAAGTATTTAAAAGAAATCACTGGTAACGGAGCCTATTATCAAGTGGCTTGGCAAAAATTAGCTGATGGCTACATCGCCCTTTATGGCACGACCCCGATTCAAATCAACGTAGCCCCTATATTGAATGATATTTTTGAAGATGAGGAGGGGTAGACAATGCCGAGTAAAGCAGACGTTAAAGCCTGGAAAGCACAATTAGTCGCCCAAGCCGAACAGCAAATCCTAAAATTAACTGATAGTGACCAATTTAAAAAGTATCTCAATACCCTGGCTAAATTTCATCGTTATAGCGCCAGAAACATTGATTTAATTTATGCGCAAAATCCTCAAGCCACTCAAGTCGCCGGTTTTAAGCAATGGCAGAAGGCTTTTAACCGCACCGTCAACCGGGGCGCAAAAGCGATTCGGATTGCGGCTCCGATTATTAAGAAGTTAACACCAGCCGAGAAAAAGCGTCTTGGTACCACCGATGAACGCGCCATTGTCGGTTACCGTTATCTACCCGTCTTTGATGTGGCACAAACTAGCGGTGAGCCAGTGTTAAGTGCTAAAGACTTTGTCAAAGAAAATTTGACCGATCATCAGAATGTGACAAGCTTGTATAACGCGTTCAAAGATTATTTAAACCAGCAAACCGACCTTAAAGTCAGTGAAGTGCCTTTAGCGACGCTAAATGGGGCTAAGGGGTATTTTCAACCCAGCACTAATGAAATCGTCATTGGTGGCGATGAGCCCGATAATGCTTTAAAATTGAAGACGTTATATCATGAATATGCGCATAGTCAGTTACATGGGTTAAAATCAGCCTTTAAAGATCGCCCGCGAGCCTATCAAGAAACGCAAGCCGAAGCGGTCGCATATGTTGCCATGCAAAATATTGGCGTTGATACCAGCAACTACTCACTCGGTTACGTGGCCACCTGGGCTAAAGATAAAGCCGTGATCCATAGTGCTTTAAGTGAGATCCAGCAAGTGAGCAACAAAGTGATTGAGCTTAGCGACGGGTTAACCAAACAATTAGGCTTACAAGAAGCCCAAAAAGAGCCTGAGCATGATCTAAAAAAGTTATCAGCCCATGATCTTAATAAGTCCTACCAAAGCTTGCAACAACAAATTCAACAAGTAACTACTCCACAACAGAAAGCGCAATTAAAATCTTTTTGTTGTATTTTATCAAGGGCATACTTTCGTACAGGGTCTGTCATGATTATTACCTATTTTTCTGAAGTTTATGATAGGCACAAAAAAGTGCGTTATTGTGGTCTATGATATATAGGTATATATTATATACTATAAGTAAAGGAGGAATTTTATTATGGCAAAATCAGTTGCAGTTTTGGTGACTAATCTAGTCGAAGACGTTGAATATACTGAACCTGTAGAGGCTCTTAAGTCTGCAGGACACGAGGTGACAACGATCAGCTTTGAAAAAGGCACTGTTGAAGGTAAACATGGTACTCAGATTAATGTTGATAAGTCCATTGATGAAGTGAATCCTCAAGACTTTGATGCATTGTTCATTCCAGGAGGATTTTCACCAGATCAATTACGTGCGGATCAACGGTTTGTCGAATTTACAAAGTTCTTTTTGGCAACTAACAAGTTAACGGCATCTATTTGCCACGGTCCACAATTAATGATTCAAACCGGGTTAGTGCAAGGTCGTACAATGACAGCATACTTAACTGTACAACCTGATTTGTATTATGCCGGTGCACGCATTGAAGACAAAGATGTTGTGATCGATGGTAATCTAATTACTAGTCGCGAACCAAAAGACATTCCAGCATTTAACGAGGCCTTCCTAGCAGCTTTATAATGTTGATGGTTGATAAGCATATAAACATGTACCAATTATAGCTTGACGAGTTTGGCTGCTTTAAAATAAATTTTTTAAACAGTTACCATTAAAGTAACTTAGTCCTCGTGTTAGTAGCACGGGGACTTTTTATATAGCATTTTTTAAACCTCCGTTGCGAAATTAAAATGAACTTATAATTCTAAAACATACTAATTAATAAAAGGCCAGTCACTGACCGATTTTTGGTTAGTGACTAGCCTTTTATTTTATTCATAACCAGGCTGCGCTTCATGTCGAAAAGCTAGAAATTGGTTAGATAAATATAATATAACTTATGAAGAACAAAATATTTTTCAACAACCTCCAACAACAGAAGAGATTGTAAAAATACTTAAATTAACAGAAAGAGGGACTGAAGAAATAATATCTAGGCGTTCCAGAGGTTATGGAAAGTTAAAGGAAAAACTAGCTGATTTAACATTGGGAGAGTTATGTAACCTTATTAATGAAGACCCCCACTTATTGAGACGGCCTATTATTGTTGACGAGAATCGTTTACAAGTCGGATACAATGAAGAAGATATTCGCAAATTTCTTCCCCATGAAATTAGAAAGGAAGAGTTTTTTGACATAATGCATGAAGATAAGCGACTTCGAACTGAAAATATAATAGAGTAGTTGAGTCATTTTCTGTGAACTATGATTTAGTTGGTGATAACAAGTCTAATAATGTTTTATTTCTGATCACTCACGTACTGTTCAACCCCTGTTTTGCTCATATGGTCTAAGGTACTCGTATAATAATCAGACGGGCACTACTTGACTATAGTTTTGACTGATCAGGAAAGCTGGCTGCAGCTGCACTTAAACAAATTGTGGTTTGTAGTGAAATTATTTTGATTAACCGTTTGTCTTTGACATCAGAAAAATGTATATTGCCACTATTACGGTTATAAGTTAGGTTGGTAATATGGTTAAAGTCGGCCAGGTATATAACTGTTGATATTGTAGCTGAGCCGTCAATTTAAACAATTCAGCTAAAAAATTAAATTAATTCTATGGAGACACAGTCTTAATTAAGCAAATCAATAAGGAATGGATGTAAGCTGATTCCTTCCTTTTGAGAGATGATTTATTCATTATACCCTCTCTTAAAAGTTGTCTCAGGAATCAGCTTACATCCAAATTGATCTTCAGACATATACTTTTACACTTTCGATAATAATACTTTACTTCTAGGGTAGGTAGGAAATTGATTCATCGGAATTGTCCAATCCTGAGCAGGGATGTCAAACTTATAATTGTTGACTAACTGATCACTAAATACTCGTAATGTTTGTAAAGTAATCCATTCTCCTGCACAACGATGCATTTCGCGAAAATCTCCACCTCCCTGAGCAATCATTTCATATTGTTCAGAATAGGAGATTTCCTTGGTACGGCCAACATAACGATCAACCCTAAAATCATCGGCATCTTTCATGTATCTTGTATCATGATTAGTCCCATAAATATCCAAAACTACCCAACTTTCCTTAGGAATTAAGTAACTATCAATCTCTACATCGTCGATACTGATGGCCGGAATCATAGGGAAAAAAGGATAATAGCGTCGTAATTCATTAATAAATGAATCTTGCAACTTGAAGAAGTCCGTTTTCAGAGCAATATAGTTATTATTCTGGCTAAACAGTGCATGTCCCATAAGAGCTATCCATACCGTGATAGCAACTGTTGGCCGAATAATATTTAATAGATCTACAGCTGCGGTTCTGAGTGGCAATAAATCTCCTTTTTCATCAGTAGCAGTTGAAAAAGCATAAAGGGCCAAATTCTTATCAGTTTCTAACGGAGCTTCACGTGCATTTTTTATCAGTTCTTGAGCCCATTCTTCAGCATTTTTTCTGCCAGTAAGCCCGTTGATGTGATCCGGAATCGACGTGACAGTTCCTTCAAACATAGCTACTTGGTCATCTTCTAGTTCAGTTATCTTATCACGAGAATAGTTTTCTAGATTGATACCAGCCCATGAGCAAATCGTTTTAAACAGCACGTCTTTAGTCAATGCATAAAGCTCAAAAGTTTCTTGTTGTTTATTTAAGGCGGTGATCAAATTCTTTTCTAATAATCTCTTATAATCGTCCAAACGCTCTGGTGTCATTAAATCCATAAATATTTTTTTCCGTTTATGATGGGCCTCACCATCCAGTGTTTGAACGCCCCCTTCACCTTGTAATGTCCTCAATATTGGTTTCGGCATGGCATTGCTGCGTTTGAAAAATCTTTTGTCATAGAAAATTTTGGCAGCATTTCTACCATATATAGCAATGATTTCCTGATTTAGAAAGTGCGCTTCTACAACAGGTGAATTCGCCTCTTTACGTAGTTTCGTCAATACTTCATAACCAGCATTATAAAGAGCTTTTAAATCGGCCAAGTGAACTTTCACTTCCGGTATCTTCTCCATTTATATCGCTCCCTTCATCTTCTCATAATCCTACTTTTGAATAATTTATAGAAAATTTGCATTCCTACAAGTATATTTGTACACCATTTATGTATTTCATTTCAAGGCATTGGTGTAATCTTTTTTTAATCTATCATATGATAAGTCATCAGCAAGCTAAGGCCCAGTTTATGGGCTTAGAAACAATGCAGGCTAGTCAGAAACAGTCACACCAGATGTTAGAACCTGTTTTTAATCTTTGTTAGACAGAATCCCTTTTGATATAAATTCATTAAAAAGGTGATTTTAGATGATTGGTTAACCTAGTGACATTACGCCTCAGCAATTTGGATTAATTCAATCTGATTTGGAAGCCGTACGTCAACGCACGCGACCACGCCAAGTGGCTCTCTACGAGATTTTTAATGCCATTCTCTATATTTTCTCCGTACCGTATCTCAATGGCGTCAGTTACCCCATGACTTCCCCAAGTGCCAAAAGGTTTAAGGTGAAGTCCTTAAACCTCACAATTGACAATAAGTATGCTATGCATAATGTTAGGAAACATGCATAAAGGAGTAATTGGAGTTCACCAAATAACAACAATAAATTAAAAAACTAAAAGCGCTAGTTGTGGTATTCATTAAACACTTATTTCCAAGCTCTTTTCTAGAGAGCGTAAAATATCTTGTGTAAATGCATAAAAGATTTCTGAAGCCGGATTTACAATGTAAGTGCAACACCTAAATAACTAGACCAAAAAGGCCATGAAGCCTTAAACTTATAAGTGACAAAACCAATAAGTTAGGACGGAATTCATGACCCAATCTAAAGATACCATCAAAAAATCTTATAAGCAACTATCAAGTGAGGAGCGTGGCCAAATCCAGAGTCTTTATGAAGATCATTATTCGATCAGAGCGATTGCTAAAAGATTAGCCCGCGATCCCAGCACGATCAGCCGTGAAATCAAGCGCGGCACCGTGACGCAAATGTCCAGTTATGGCGTTTATACCCAGCGTTATTTTGCCGATAGCGGTCAAATTCAATACGAACAACGCCTTTTAAATTGCCATCGCAAAAGTCTACTCGAACATAATCCGGAATTTTTTAACCAATTGACCACTGCGCTTAAGGCTAAGTTCCGAGTGCACAGTGTAGATAGCTTTGTCGGTGCTTATAAACGTCACCATCCAGCTGAATATTGCCCCGCAACACCCACTGTTTATCGCTACATTGATCGCGGGTTACTAGCTGTCGCCAATATCGATTTACCACAACAGGTCAAGCGTCACCAAAAGCACAGTACTGGTCGTGTACGCCAAAATAAAAAGATCTTGGGGACTTCAATTGAACAGCGACCAGTAGCGGCTAATGATCGTTCTGAATTTGGTCATTGGGAAGGTGATTTAGTCAAAGGCAAGCGAACCAGCGATCAACCGGCACTGCTCACCCTAACTGAACGAATGACGCGCTACGAAGTCGTGATCAGAATCCCCAACTATCAGGCTGAAACCTGTAAGGCTGCAGTTCAACAGTTTGTGAATAAACTTGATGCTGAGGTGGTTAAGTCACTCACTTTTGATAATGGTGCAGAATTTTCTGCGCTGAGTGAGGTCACTGGTACCAACCTATATTTTGCTCATCCTTATACGCCGTCAGAACGGGGCAGTAACGAACAGCTTAATGGGCTACTAAGAGAATTTATCCCTAAAGGTCAATCAATTACCAGTTTCAGTGATGATCATATTAAGCAAGCGACCGCGGCACTTAACCAACGGCCACGTAAACTATTTGGTTATAAATCAGCCAATGAATTCATGGCTGAGCAGCTACTCGCATGACCACCACCTAGACCACTTATAAGTGAAGTTTAGCAAGTGTTGCACTTGATTTGACAATTCGGGCATTTTTTTGTTATAGTCAAAATAAACCCAGCGAAAGCGAGGAGGACGTCATGAAACAATACACGAAATTTTTACTGATGATTCTTGTCTCTACAGTTATTATGTATGGGTTAATGTACCTTGATGTGTTCCAATTAGATGATATTTTTCTAAGCCAAACGCGAATGTATATGGCGCTAATTATGGGCGCCACCATGGCCATTGTAATGCTGTTATTCATGTGGTCAATGTATCAGAATAAACGTTTGAACCGCCTGATCCTACTTGGTAGTGCGGTGATATTTGCTGGCTCGCTTTATCTAGTTCGTAGCCAAGCGACCGTGCACGATGCAGCTTGGATGCAAGAAATGATCCCCCATCACTCGATCGCGATTCTAACCAGTGAACGCGCGCATCTCAGCGATCCGGAAGTCAAAGCCCTCGCACAGAAGATCGCTAAAACGCAACGTGAAGAGATCACGGAGATGAAACGATTATTGAAAAAAGTTGCCGATCAATAGCTGATAAAGAATAAGGAAGTTGACCAATCGGGCCAACTTCCTTATTTTTTAGGCTTATTAATCAACCGCAACGATCTGACCAGTCGCGATCGGTAACGTAACGTGTGCATCATAGTGGCCGACCATTCCGGCAACACTTTCTGGCAAGTGCACGTTAGCAGTCACGCCGTGAATATAGATCACGCGTTTTTCAAGGTGTAATTCCGACTCACCAAATGCTTTTTTAAAGTTAGCTTGTAGCTCACTTAATGGGACTTTCTTCTCATAAGTAAAATCACCGTGCTCATCCGCAGTTGGATAGCGGTCATGGGGAATATCCATATGTTCTGGGGCATCGTCAAAAGGTACCATCGTCGTCCCCGAAACGGCTTCAGTCTCCATGAGATCAACAAAACCATCTGCATTCGCATCCTGAGCAGCTACTCGCATGACCACCACCTAGACCACTTATAAGTGAAGTTTAGCAAGTGTTGCACTTGATTTGACAATTCGGGAAAGATTTCTGAATTGTATAGAAATAGGGAATGCCTTCCCTTATGATATTTAGTAACCACAGAAAACATCACAGGAGGCATTCCCCATGAATGAACTTACCACAGAAATTATCGCTGCACTAGCCCAAAAGCAAGATTTGGACGAAGTTTTTCGTCACCACCTCGAAATTGCGATTAACCAGCTGCTTCAAACCGAATTGGCAGAGTTTTTGGGTTACGAACGCTACTCATACGCTGGGATTAACACTGGTAATAACCGCAACGGCAGTTATGAGCGCTCGTTTGATACGAAGTACGGCCAACTTAACTTAACCATTCCTCGAGATCGCAATGGCCGGTTTGAAAATCATACCTTGCCAGCCTACGGTCGGCACAGTGATAATTTAGAAACAACGGTCATTCAGTTGTATACCAAGGGCATTACCACTGCTGAAATTGCCGAACTCATTGAGAAAATGTACGGTGCTCACTACTCCAAAGCCACGGTTTCCAACATGACTAAAGCCGTCAATGAACAGGTTCAAGCTTTCCAGCAACGTCGACTGGCTTCACAATATGCGGCCATCTTCTTAGATGCCACTTACTTGCCGTTAAAGCGGGATACCGTTCAAAAAGAAGCCGTTCATATTGCGATTGGCATTCGTCCAGATGGTACGAAAGAAGTGCTGAACTACCAAGTGGCGCCAACGGAATCGACTGGAATCTGGACTGAACTGCTGGGAACCTTGATCAAGCAGGGCGTTAAAGATGTGCTGTTGTTTGTGGCCGATGGGTTAGTTGGTTTGGATGAAGGCTTGAATCGGCATTTCCCTAAAGCCAAACGACAACGTTGCCTGGTTCATGTTGGGCGGAATCTGATGAACAAAGTTCGCGTAAAAGACCGCAAGGCCGTGATCAGTGACTTTAAACAAGTTCATCGGGCCGCCAACCGTGAAGCAGCCGAACTGAAACTGAATGAGTTCGCCAACAACTGGCATCAGACCTATCCCAAATTAATCAAAGATCTGCTTAAAATGCCGAATTTACTCACTTTCATGGACTTTCCACCAGCTATCCGGCAATCACTATACTCCACTAACCTGATTGAGAACTTTAATAAGCATCTCAAGCGCACCACCCACCACAAAGAACAATTTCCAACGGAAGATTCACTGGATCGCTTCCTGGTTTCTCAGTTTAATGTTTATAACGAGAAGTCTCTGAAGCGGATCCACCGAGGGTTCAAAGGACTCCAGGACACCTTGGAAGCATCATTTATTTAAGTTAGATACATATTATATGTACGAAGGCATTTCATTTACACAAGATTCTTGACGCTACCCGAAATTTATAATTAGAAACCTTTTTGGGGCAAATTACATGGATACTATTTCTTAGTTAAAATATGAGTCTAGTGACTATCGGTTGAAACTAAAGCAACTTTTTTGACAACGCTTACCAACATGCTGTAATCTTATTTAATATATAACAAATAATCTATATACTCTTTTCCATATCTAAAATCATATGATTAGGAAGATACAAGTATGAGTGATAGAAAATGCACGCGAAAAAGCTGGCCGGAAGGGCGGAAAAGCAACCGCTAAGTCACATGATAAAAATTTTTATGAGAAATTAGGAGAAAAGGGTGGCGAAAAGACCGCCAAGACACACGATAAAGTACCTATAACTGACAAAAAAGGTTTTCCAATTGTTATTATTAAAGAACATATATGTTTAGTCGTAAGAAAATTGCATTAACTTATGCTAAGAAGTGGTGTTGGAATATTGATATTGCTACTTAAGAGATTAACTTGGACTTTAACTTTACGATTAATTGACTAAAAAATTTACTTAATTGTAAATAATGGAGGTTATTGAAATGCCTTGGAATGAACAAAATTACCCACCATCAATGAAAAATTTGAAAAAAGTGGTTCGAAAAAAAGCTATTGAGATCGCAAATGCGCTTAAAGAAAAAAATTATGACGATAAGCGGGCCATTTCAATTGCTACGGAACAAGCGGAAAAATGGTATCAACATCGCTCTGATTTAAAAGACGACACTCCATTCAAGAAGAATTTAAGGAGGCATAGCTAATGATATCACTTTTGGAAAAACACCCAAACAAAATTACTCCTCATATACCAATAGAAAAGCCTAAAAAGCAATTACCACAAAGATTTCCAGTAAAGACTCCACCTGAAAATCCCCAAATAAATCCAGAAAAAATATACCCTGAAAAACAACCTGAAGAGCCGGTTAGGCGTGATTAATAAGCCGTTTATGTTAGATTACAAATTTAATCGGAATTTTCCAAGTGAATGCTTTTAATCTCATCAACAGCGTTGATGAGCCTGATTGATATTCATGATGCAGTGCATCGTGGTAACGATTACTCAACATGTGTACTGCTTTTAACACCCCAACTAATTTAACATTGAATTTATGCCTTAGCTCAGTGATTAGCTGGGCTTTTCTATGCCAAGACTTCGATTTTTCCAAGTATGCTACCCGTATTCGCAAAAGCTCGTTTTGAAGTTGTTTTAAAGTTTTGGGTAGTTCAATCTAAAATGGGTTGCCGTTACTGGATATGGGGCACTATGCTCTTATCGCCATTTGATAATATTTATTTTAAAGGAATAATCATCAGTGTCTTCTTACAACAACGCTTTAATGCTTGAATTTCAAAAATTTTAAATTGAGTGAGCT
>NZ_OZ061294.1:0-27848 GCF_964063155.1 Pediococcus parvulus
ATGAGCAATGAACTTATAAAATATGATCCAGAACTTAATACTATTCCCTTACGTAAATTCACCCCTATTGAAATGAATCTATTTTTTTCAATTATTTCTCGTATGCGTGATAAAGGGGATCAAACAGTTAGATTTTCTTTTGAACAACTTAAAGACTTGAGCAACTATAAACCAACTGCAAATAATCGCTTTGAAGATGATATTCAAAGAACTTATGAAAAACTAATGGGACTTCATTTTGGAAGACGTAGCAAATCTGGATTAAATAGAGAGATGTTTGTTATGTTTACTAAATTCAGCATTGTTGGTGAAGCTGATTCCCCTTATATAGATGTTGAAGTATATAAAGATGCTTTGCCACTTCTTAATAATTTAGATACATGGGTTAGATATGCTTTAGCGGAATTTAGAGATCTTAGAAGCAGTTACGCCAAAACTGCCTTTAGATTGTTAAAGGGTTTTAGAACAACAGGTTATGCTTTTTTATCAAAAGAAGACTTTTTTGAATTACTTGATATTCCTAAAAGCTATTGGACAAAGTCAGGAGATATTGATAGGTATGTTATAAAGCCCATCAAAGAAGAGTTAACACCATTATTTAGAGGCCTAGCTATTAGAAAGAAATATGGCAAGGGACGTGGAAAACCAGTAATAGGGTATTCATTTACCTGGAAACCAGAAAAGAAAGGCGCTAATGACTTCTCACAAGGTAAATCACAAGATGAACGACAAAAACTTTTCAATATTCAGCATAATAGTGAACTAACAGAACAGGAAAAATGGCGCGCTACTGATAAAGTTAAAGGATTACCACTAGGATCCACTGAAAAACAAGCATTGGCTGATAAACAGGCTGAACATGATAAAAAAATAAGAGATCAAGCAAGACAAGAAGCACTTGCTGAACTCCGAAAGGGGTTTGGAAATAATGCCTAAAACAATTAGAGAACTTGCTGATGAATTGGGCGTTTCAAAGCAAAGAATTCAACAAATTATCGCCAAATTATCGGCAAGCAAAACACCAAATAAGGAAGGCAATAGATACGTTTTAAACGCCCAAGATGTCAAAAATATAAAGGATTTGATGGGTTTTGATAATGACAAGTCATCGACAAGTGAATCGACAAATAGACTTGTCGATTATGATGTTTACTTAGATGTGATAGATTCCATGAAAGAAAAAGATGAACAGATAAAAATTTTATTAGAAGTTCAAAAACAAACACAAAATCTTCTAGATCAGCAACAACGGTTAGCATTACAGGATAAAAAATTTTTAGAAGAATATAAGGCAGAGATCAAAGATTTAAAAGCATTAAATATGCCGCCACAAGATATAAAAAAAGAGAATTCTTCTCCAAAAGAAACAACAGACTATATAAAAGGATCGCAACAAAAGCCAAATAAAAAAAAGTGGTGGCAATTTAAAAAAACGAGGGCAAAAAAATGATTGATTCAAAAATTATGGAGACAACAAAGTCTATTTTGAAGGAATTTGGTAACACATACTTTTCAGATAAAGGCACTCTAAAGCGCAACAAAGTAATAGAAGACCTCGATGCTTATACACCTATGTTGATGAAGGCATTACTAGCCAATCAACTAATTCATGATACCTATACTGAGTCAGTTGTTATAGATGATAAAAGTGTAGAGATTTTTAAGTTAAACCAATTTATTGAAATGTTTACGTATAAAGAATACTGGCAAGATAGCTACACAAAATTTGAAAATAAAATTGGCCTGACTGCTGGCGGCAAGTTTATTGATGAGACTGCTGATGTTGTGTTAGATTTTCCCTTCAAAGATACCGTTTTAAAAGCTGGTATGACGAAAGAAGATCAAAAAGATGCTGACGAACCCTTTTTGCATGAAACGATTGCTAAGTCTGAAATTGATCAACTATTGGAACCTAAAATATTTGTAAATGCTACTAAGTATGATCAAGAAAATTTAGATGGTATATCAACTGATAATTTTGATGACGAAAATTTAATAATCAAGGGAAATAACTTGGTTGTTCTTAATAGTTTGCAAAGAATTTATGCTGGTAAAGTGAAATTGATTTATATAGATGTTCCTTTTAATACAAATTCAGATAATTTTCCATACAATGATGACTTTAACCATTCAACATGGCTAACATTCATGAAAAATAGACTTGAAATAGCTTGGAAAATTTTAGCAGATAATGGATCTATCTTTGTTCATGCTGATGATAACGAAATACATTATTTAAAAGTATTAATGGACAATATAGTTGGTCGAGAACACTTTAAAAATATGATTTCAGTTAAAATGGCAGAAGCATCTGGAGTAAAAATGTCTCATGTTAAGAAGAGATTTCTAAAGCAAAAAGAATCGATCTTATTTTATACTAAAAATAATGATGGATTTAATCCAATAAAAAGAAATAAAGATACTTGGGATGAAGAGTATAATAAATATTTTGAAGGACTTACATATGCTGATAAACAACAGTGGGATAAATTATCGCTTCAAAAAGATCATTCTCTAGAATTATCTAATACCATAGATTCTCTTTTTAAGAATGTTAATGAAATTTCAACTTCACAAGCATATAAAAAAAGTAAATCTAACTTAACGTTCGAAAAATGGAGACAAGAAAATTCTTGGAGAATTTTCAGAACAGCTGCTTCATCTAGCGTAAAAAAATTAGCTGATGAAAAAAAGAAAAGAAATAACCAGCTCTTTTTTTCTGTTGTTTCTAAACGAGATAATAAGTTATATTTGGTTAAGTCTGATTATTCTGAAACCAGTAAGAGTCCTCGTGTACAGATTTTATTTGCTAATGACTATTTAAAAGAATATGTAACCGATTTTTGGGATGACATTTCTACAACTGGCTTGGAATCTGAAGGTAATGTTGATTTCAAAAATGGTAAAAAACCAGAGACATTGATTGGAAGAATTATAAAATTTGCTTCAAATGATAAGGATATTATTTTAGATTTTTTTGGCGGTTCTGGCACAACTGCGGCAACTGCACATAAATTGGGACGTAGATGGATCAGTATTGAACAATTAAATAATCAAGTTGATTTGCAGAAGAATAGACTGGCTAATGTTATTTCTGGAAGCGATAGAAATGGTATCTCTAAAGATGTTAACTGGCAAGGTGGCGGCTCATTTGTCTATGCTGAATTAATGGAAAAGAATCAAGGTTATCTTAAAGATGTCCAACAGGCCGAAACGACGAAGCAATTAGAAGATGTCGTTAATCTCATGATTGAAGGTGGCGCTGATTTTGATTTCCGAGTCGATGTTGAAAAAGTCCTACAAGATCCTGAATACCAAGCCATGTCATTGGCTGATAAAAAGCAGCTGATAGTCAAGGTCATTGATAAGAATCAGTTGTATTATGCTTACAGTGATATGGAAGATCGTGATGTACAAGAGCTGATGTCTGAGAGTGATATTGCCTTTAATAAGAGCTTTTATGGGGAGCGTGATCTGTAATGGCCAAAAAGAAAGCACGAGAACTTGTCTTACCCATTGTTCATGAGATTAAAGACTATACGAGTGATTTTTTAAAAAACGATGAACCCAGACATTCTTTTGTTTATCCGGACTACATTAAGCATAACCTCAAACATCAGCTACGTGATTATCAAAAGCAATCACTATACAACCTGAATTACACGCAAAAAGATGACCATGTTGCCAGTCGCTTCAAACAATTGTTATTCCATATGGCCACTGGTTCTGGAAAAACTGATGTGATGGCAGCCGATATATTGTATTTTTACCATGAATTTGGCTATCAAAATTTTCTTTTTGTCGTTAATACAAACGCGGTGATTGCCAAAACGCGTGAAAACATGATGAATGTTCAATCACCAAAGTATCTCTTTTCACAACCAATAAGTATTGATGGGATTCAGATTGAATTGCGAGAAGTCACCCGCTTTCCAACAAATAGTGAACCAGGGGTGATCTACTTGCGGCTAACAACCATCCAAACTTTAGCAAATGAGTTAAATACACCACGCGAAAATGGCTTAACTTATGGCGATTTAGAGAAACAGAAGTTGATTATTCTAGCGGATGAAGCACATCATTTTTCTGCTGGAACTAAGAGCAAAGCAGATCAAAAAAATAAAGCTTGGGAGTATGTCTTAGACCGTATTAGACAGGCTAATAAAGCAAATCGTCAGTTAGAATTTACAGCCACGATCGATTTGAATAATGAGTTTATTTACGAAAAATATCGTGATAAGATCATTTTTCAATATGACTTAAAAGAGTTCCAAAATGCAGGATATTCAAAGAAAATTGCTCGTTTGCAAGCCAATGCTGATGATAACGAAAAGATGCTAAACGCGGTATTGTTATCACAATATCGTAAGCGGATGGCGATTCAGGCGGGTGTGAAAGATTTTAAGCCGGTTATTTTATTTAAATCCAATAAAATAGCTGTTTCAAAAGCGGCTCGTGATCAATTTTTGACGATGATGGATCGGCTAACTGCTGAAGATCTGGCGCAATTTATTGCAAAGCAACTACAAACCACGCAATCGTCTACTTTGCGCCAGGCCTATACTTATTATCAAACAGTTGATATGGGGAGCTTGGTACGTGAATTGCAACGTGATTTTCAACCATTGAATACAATTAATGTTAATGATACGAGTAGCAATGGGATTTTAGGGGACTTAAATGATTTACGTAATTTGAATACTTTAGAGGAACCAAGTAATCCCTTTAGAGCTATTTTTGCCGTCGCCAAACTTTCTGAAGGTTGGGATGTTTTAAATTTGTATGATATTGTCCGAATTGGTGAGCAACCTATTACGTCAACACAAACTAATAGTGAGGCGCAATTAATTGGTCGTGGTGCGCGATACAATCCCTTCGTCTATGAGGATGCAACCTCTTTCACGCGACGATTTGACCATAGTACGCCAGAATTACAGATATTAGAGTCCTTACACTATCACACGATTAACGATAAAAAATATATTGATAATCTGACGAAGTCCTTTGAAGCAATGCAGCTACAAGTTGAAGATGATAAGGACTTTGATATTTTAACCACGACGGTTAAAAAGTCATTTAAGAAATCTGATGTCTATCAATATGGCAAGCTGTATTACAATGACGTTGAAGATGTTCCTGAAAGTGAATACAATGGTTTGGCAAAATATGGGGTCCCTGTTGCAGAACTACCTACCGTTAACATTGAGACAGCAACCCTAGAAGCAACGGCCTTTGATACACAAAATGTTGCAGGTATGAATGAGACACGGCTGGTAAAGATTGATGAGGCACTCGTTAAAAAATCAATGGCACGGAATCCTTTCTTCAGATTCAATACCATGAAAAAATATATGCCGACGCTAAATTCTATATCTGAGTTTATGTATGATGCGCAGTGGCTAGGACAGCTAAAAGAAATCCAAGCGACGGTATCAACTGGTGCAGATACAGTGCTTAGTCGAGAAACGCAGCTATTAGTCGTTGAAAAATATCTAGCGTATATTCAACGCATGTTAATCATGAACTACAAGCGTCAACGTGGGACTAATAAATTTATTGGATTGCCAATTAAGGAAGTCGTTCAGGACTATCAAAAGCGTGTTCCCGTTAACTATTCTAATGCTGGTGTTCATGAGTTAATTCAAACTTATGACTATAAAAAGGCACCGTGGTTTGTCTATAACGAAGCCATCGTCGACAAATTAGAACGTAGCTTAATCGAACTGATCCAAGGCTATGTTGAAGAACTGCAAAACAAGTATAAAGATGTTTACCTCATTCGTAGTGATGAGCGTAATACTAAGCTTAAATTACATGAATTTGCCGATAATGTGTCTCACTATGCTGGTTTCTTGCCGGACTTTGTCTTGTATTTAGCTAATGAATCTTACATTTATCAGATTTATATTGAACCTAAAGGTACTCAATTACTTGATCGAGATCAGTGGAAAGAGGACTTGCTAACGAGCATTTCTCCTGAAAGTGTTGATATAATCGGTGAAAATGGCCAAGTTAAGCTGTATGGTGTTAAATTCTATGTTGCTGGTGATGCACGTCAAGTTCGACAATCCATTCAAAATATAACACTAAAGTAGGGTCTATAATTCACAAATCGCCCCTCGAAAACGTTGAAAGAATAGCCCCCAATGTCTATAATGTAGATATTGGGGGCTATTTTAATTTATTTTTTTATAAGTGCCCCTAAACTATAGCTATTGATTCAAGATTTCATGGGAGCCAGTTGCAACCAATAACAAAATCAATTCATCATGATCTAGCTGATAAATAACAATCCAGTTGTCATAATTTTTACCATAGTTGCCATATCTGGCAGGGTGAAATTCACGATAGCCACGCCAATTTCCTTTTAATGCATGATCTTTAATCTGTTTCAAAACAAGTACATCTTGTTCAACAATTGCTTCTAAACAAGGCTTCAAGACAGTTATTGGAAAATGTTTTTTGACTAGTTTTTTTAATTCACGTTCAAAAGATTTGGTCTGTTTAATTTGCATCTAACTTATCGATCCAATCTTCAAAGTCAGTCAATGAACCAATATTTTTGACCTGCCCTGTTTCTGCTTCTTTTTTAGCGGCTAAGGCTTCCGGAGAATCTAAAAAGCTGACTAATCGAACTTCATTATTGGCCGCTTTAACTAACGATAAGCGTATATACTCAGAAACGGTTAGCCCTTGTTTTGCTAGATTAGCTTTAGCCCGTTCACTAATGTCAGGTGTTACACGAGTTGAAATTGTCTTGTTTTTAATAATAGTATTACTCATTCTAATCCGCCTCCTTTAAGTTTACCATCGTACTACATTATAATATTCGATTTTTAGGTTTTCTGCAACTAAATTAATTTTAAAGTAAAGGAACTAACAGCTTATGCAACAAGTTGTCTTACCCATCAAAGATTCAAACGTTCTTAAAGAGGTTCAAGATACGTTACTCAATAACTTTAAAGCTGGCCGACGTAACTATACGATTTTTCAAGTTGGTAAAGCGACGCTACTGCGAGTGAGTGACGTTATGGGCTTAAAACAGGCCGATATTTTTAATCCGGACGGTTCTATTAAACAAAATGCGTTTATTCATGACCGAAAAACTGGTAAACCTAATACCTTGTACCTTAAACCTGTTCAAACAGAGCTCTTATTGTACCGTCAATGGCTGCTTGATCATAAACTAGAATCTGAATGGCTCTTTCCGTCCATTCAACACCCAGAACGGCATATTACGGAAAAACAGTTCTATAAAATCATGAGCAAAGTCGGCGATCTTTTAAGCATTAATTACCTTGGTACCCACACTATGCGCAAAACTGGGGCTTATCGTGTTTACACGCAATCAAATTACAATATTGGCCTAGTCATGCACTTACTAAATCACTCAAGTGAATCAATGACTTTAGCTTATTTAGGCTTGGATCAAGCAAGTACAGAAAACATGTTGAACCAAATTGATTTTGGGTAAATTAGTTTGATTTTGTTGTCGCCAACGGCGACTTCTGATACAGGTTTTTAATGGGTCTAGCACAACATAGAATAAATTCTATGTATAAGTGCGCATTGACCTCGTTTCACTCGGTCTGCTGATAACCATAAAATCAATTTCTGCTGTTGTTGAATTGACTGTATTTTTAATTCAATTTATGTTTGCACCTAACTAAGATTGTTATGTTTTAAATACTTAAAAAGTGTTTCAGATTATACTGTTTTAAGCCAAAAATTTTTAAGTGGGTTGTGCAGAGAATCTTTATAACCTTGGTGACAAATTTTGAATAACTAACTGTAAGAACTGTGTATCTGAACTGAAATCATTATTTTGATGTTAGGAGTAATTAAGATGGACGAAAAGAAAGTATTAAAACCAATTGATGAAATGCTTGCTGGTCCTTGGCAAATTGATATTCAAGAATTGTTTGAAGCTTCTGTCAATGAACCTGACGAGATTAAAAAGAATTTGTATGATTCCTTATACACTTATATTTTGCAAAAAAGACAAGAAGATATTATTAGTCGTCCTGGTTTCGTTATTTAGCCCTCTAAGAGCCTTCTGAGGGCTTTTAATTTTTGCTTTGGTATAAATGTATATGAATGGTCTTAAAATCGCTAGAAACGAATTTTTTAAAAGCCTTTCTAATAGCGAATCAGCTGTCGGGTCTGGTTTATCTCACCACACATCGTAATAGTGGTAGACAGTGTGCCATTCCGGGAAATCGTGCGGTAATTCACGCCATTGACACCCTGTAGTAAGCGAGTAAAGGATGGCATTGAATACGTCATAAAGATCATAACGACGCGGTCTTGTATGCTTGCGGAAGTTTTCTAAATCAGGTTGTATTAACGCAAATTGCGCTCGAGAAATATTGCTTGGATAATCTGGCATGACAAACTCCTCAGTCGGTTTTCCACAATTCTACCAGATTCAGCAGATACTAGACAGGTTCTAAGAGGCATTTCACCATACTAACAAGAAAACCAAAAATTCCCAGATCATTAATTTAACATATCGTATCAAACCACGCCTGGAATATTATCTAGGCGTTTTTTTGATGTCATGGTATTTTCTGGCAGAAAGGTTGCATTATTGTAACTACAGTTGTAAACTAATAAGTGTTAAGAGGCTACAAACGTAAACTTAGAATTCAATTAATGGAGGAAGCCAATTGAAGGATGCAAAGAATGTAACCATCACCGATTCTGAATGGATGGTTATGAGAGCAATTTGGACAATGGGACATGCGACTAGTCGTGAACTAATCGATGCTATGAACGAATTAGAAGGCTGGTCAGCTTCAACAACCAAAACGCTACTTCACAGGTTGATTCAAAAACAGGCGGTTGCGCAGCATGGCGGCAGTCGACCATTCACGTATAAGCCGGTTGTTGGCGAGAAGGAATCAATGGCGGCAGCGGCAGATGATTTGTTTGACCATATGTGTGCGATGCGGGCTGGTTCAACAATTGCCGGCGTTATTCAGTCAAGGGAACTCTCACGGGCGGATATTGCGAACTTACAAGCGATTCTAGCTGAAAAGGCCAAAACAGCGCCCGAGGAAGTTCAGTGTAACTGCTTGCCAGGTGATCAAACGTGTTAAGACTGTGGTGTTCTGTTTACTTTTAGGATTGCTGCACAAAAATCCAGAATCTGGGATTTCTGATGGCGGAAACTTATGAATTTTTGTCGTAATTCTCATTCATATAGTGGCATGGTGCTCCGCAAAGCAGACGCCTAAATATAAAAACCTGGTGGAAAAATCCCGAGCCCGGGGATTTCCACACAAGGAACTTATATTCCGGCTTCTAACCGCTTTGCTACGCACACTTATTTTTAGGGGGTCGATAATCATGGCAAATAAAGAGGACCATATGAACATGAAAAACATGAGTGCTAAGAATATGGAAAATAATGAATCAAATATGAGTCATATGGATCACGATATGACCGAAACGGATCATAATCAAATGAACATGGACCACGATATGGCCGAAATGGATCACAGTCAAATGAACATGAATCACGGTGATATGGATATGGCTGGGACCGACATGATGATGCACGGTGGCTCAATGATGCATATGGGGAATTTGAAAGTTAAATTTTGGGTCTCCGTTGTCTTAGCGATTCCAGTTTTACTGTTAGCACCAATCATGGGTTTAAACGTTTCCATCCTTAGTTTCAGTTCACCGCTAATTGTTGGCATTATCATCGTTTTGTTTGATACAGCACTTTACTTTTATGGCGGAATGCCATTTTTAAAGGGGGCTAAAGCGGAAATTCAGAATAAATCTCCTGAAATGATGACGCTAGTAGCCCTTGGAATTTCCGTTTCGTATTTCTACAGTTTGTACGCATTTATTGCCAACAACTTCTTGAACCCGGCAAATCATGTAATGGATTTTTCGTTCGAACTTGCAACCCTGATTTTAATTATGCTTCTAGGACACTGGATTGAAATGAATGCATTGATGGGGGCTGGGGATGCCTTACAAAAGATGGCGGCCCTGTTGCCTAAGACGGCCCATCTAGTTACAGATAATGGTGAAACAAAAGAAGTGCCAGTATCTGATTTAAAAGTTGGTCAAGCTTTCCAAGTGCGTTCAGGTGAGAGTATTCCAGCCGATGGTGTTATTACGGCTGGGGAGTCGACCGTGAATGAAGCACTGGTAACCGGTGAATCTGCTGCCGTTACCAAGAACGTTGGCGATAAGGTCATTGGTGGTGCAACCAACAATAACGGGACGCTAACGGTTAAAATTAGTGGTACTGGTGACTCCGGCTATCTTTCTCAAGTAATGAAAATGGTTCAAAATGCCCAGCAAGCTAAATCTAAAGCAGAAGATAAAGCTAATTTAGTTGCCAAGTATCTATTTTACGCGGCATTTGGTGTTGGGATTATTGCTTTCTTTGCCTGGTTACCCCAGGGATTGGCGACTGCAATGACGATCATGGTGACCGTCTTCGTGATTGCTTGCCCGCATGCATTAGGATTAGCGATTCCATTAGTGGTTTCTCGTTCTACTACGATTGGCGCTCAAAATGGGCTATTAGTTCGAAATCGCCAAGCCATTGAAGCAAGTCAACATGTTAGCCACGTTCTCTTGGATAAAACTGGCACGTTAACAGAAGGTAAATTTACGGTGAATGCATTGATTCCAAATGATGGGATTGACGAAACAACGTTATTAAGCCGACTGGCCGCCCTTGAAAATAATTCGACTCATCCGCTGGCCCAAGCAATCATTACTGAAGCCCAAGCGAAGGACATTGAAGTCGTTGCGGCTGAAAAGTCTCAAAATATTCCGGGCGTTGGTATTTCCGGTAATGTTGATGGCACTGACTATACGATTGTTAATGGTAACTATTTAACGAAGCAAGGGATCAGGTTTGACGAGGCCGCTGCTGATAAATGGGCTGCTAAGGGTAATTCCGTCAGCTTCCTATTGCAGGGCACCCAAGTTCAAGGAATGGTTGCTGAAGGCGACACCATCAAAGCGGGTGCTAAGGAATTAATTAGTGGTCTTCAGAGGCGAGGAATTACCCCCGTAATGCTCACTGGCGATAATCCAAAAGCCGCGGAACACGTTGCTAACTTACTAGGATTGACTGAATTCCATGCAGGCCTATTACCAGATGATAAACAAAAGATTATTGCTGATTATCAAGCAAAGGGCAATCACGTCATCATGGTTGGTGACGGCGTAAATGACGCACCAAGTCTTGCCGCGGCCGATATTGGAATTGCAATTGGTGCCGGAACCGATGTTGCCATTGATTCCGCTGATGTTGTGTTGGTTAAATCAGAACCCAGCGATATTTTACATTTTCTTGATTTGGCTAAAATCACAAATCGGAAAATGGTTCAAAATCTCTGGTGGGGAGCAGGCTACAATATTGTCGCAATTCCACTCGCTGCCGGTGTGTTGTCATTTATTGGAATCATTCTAGACCCAGCCGTTGGTGCTGCGGTCATGGCGATGTCGACAATTATCGTGGCAATTAATGCGATGGGATTGACTGGTAAAAAGATTAAAAACGTGTAATTAAGTGATGACAAAAAGAGGAGAAAGATCAGCTGGTAGTCTGGTCTTTCTCCTCTTTATGATCATCATGTTAATTACTTATCTGGTTGCTCAGTTAATTTCGCCAATTTTTGATGCAGCCTAATGTCATATTGCCTGGTAATTGGCATTAACACCGCGACCACCCCGCGAATGGCAGCACCGATTCCTGCAATCACAAATAGGCGTTCAATGCCAATCACATCAGCTAGGGGACCGGCAAAAATTAAGCCAATTGGTCCAGCTAGATTCAACAAAGAATTCAAAACGCCTAGAATCCGCCCTAACTCTTCTGCTGGATAACTTTGTTGAATCATTGCCATTAAAAGCGTTGTAAAAAATGGGGTCGCAATTCCTTCAATGATGTTTAAAGCTGCGAACCATAAAAATCCGGTTTGGTTACCTGGCAAAATGCCGCTAATACCGGTTGGAATGCCAACCAGGAAAAACGCGATGATTACGGGCTTCATCCGGTCCTGCCACTTACCAAAGAGGCCAATGATAGTGCCGCCGATTAGCATGCCAGTTGAATAAATGGCTTCAATTAAGCCAGCCTGACTAACGGTTCCCTGAAAGTATTTCATGGTCATGAGTGGATACATGCTGGCAGCAGGCATGTAGGTTAGTGTGAAGACGGCGCCGATCAACGTAATGTACCACAAGCCCTTGTTGTTCGTAAGTTGTTTGATCCCCAAGCGGGTGTTGTGGAGCACATGCATTGGCTGATCAATTTTTCCATTGTTAGGAATTTGAACCCACGTTAAAATACAAATCCCAATGATGGCCCCAAGTACGTCTAACAGAATCAAGTACTCGATGGGGATAAACGCAAATAAAAACGCGCCCAGTGCTGGGGCAATAATCATATTCGCGGATTGCACCATTCCCAGTTGGCCGTTCATACGGGTAATTTCTTTGTCTGGCACCATTGTGGGCATTACCGATTGAATCGTTGGCATCTGGAAGGTTTGCGCACAAGACCGCATCAGTAATGAAATAAAAATGAGCCAAAGTGGAAATACATGAAAGACCGTTCCGGATACGGAAAGAATAATAGCGAAACAGGCAGCAAAAACGTCCGGGAAAATTAGGAGGCCTTTTTTGTTCCACCGATCAACCATAGGACCAACAAACGGACTAAGAATCACCATTGGCAGCATTCCTAAAATAGTAGCAATGCTCAATACCGTTGCTAAACCGGTTTTCTTGGTCAAATACCAAATAGTGGCGGCCTTCTTGATTATCAAATAATTTTTCACCACTTCTATAAGCGGCGTTGGCAATGGCACTGTATCCTTTACCAGCACTAATTATAAAATTGCCCCTAAAAAGCATTGAAAGAATAACCCCTAATATCTATAATGTAGATATTAGGGGTTATTTATTCTCATATTATAAAAATGACTTCTTCTATTTGTCATTTTTTCGATACCCTTTAGAACGATTTTGACCAGGAAATAAACGATCATGCGATCCGACTCGAATGCCAATTAAGACTAGTTCATCTTTATCAATCGTATAAACCACCAGGACATCGTTAGTTTCGCTTGGTGTTTTGTTTTTCGGGGTATCTCGTAAGTGAAATTCATTATAACCGCTCATTCGCCGATTAAGCTCATGATCTTCAAATTCTGGTGGTAATTGTTGTTGCTCAAGCAACAGATCAATGGCTGCTCGAACTTCATCAATAATAGATTTGTCTAAACTGGCTAACCGTTTTAGATCAGCATTAAAGGTTGCACGTGGTTTAAATCTTAGTTTTTTCATTGTTTAAACTGACCCCAATAATCATCATTTGATTCAACAATTTCATCATCAGGTAAAACATGGCGTTTAATTAACTGATCACGCGCAATTGCATATTCTAACGAACCTTCTTTCGCTTTTAATGCTCTTTCTAGCCAGTCCATTTTTTCTTGTGAAACGATGGCTACTGCGCGACTATTTGAACGAGCAATATAAACGGTTTCGTCTTCGTCATTAACTTGATCTAAATATTTTTTTAGGTTAGCGCGAAAATCGCTCTGTGTTAGTGCTAATGTCATATTTACCACCCTTTCATTGTACTTAATATTGTACTTTAATTTGTACTAAAAATCAATTTTTTAAGGAGCTAAAACTATGCAACAAGTTGTCTTACCCATCAAAGATTCAAACGTTCTCAAAGAGGTTCAAGATACCTTACTCAACAACTTTAAAGCTGGCCGGCGTAACTATACAGTTTTTCAAGTTGGCAAAGCTACGCTACTGCGAGTGAGTGATGTCATGCGCTTAAAACAAACCGATATTTTTAATCCGGACGGTGCTATTAAACAAAATGCGTTCATTCACGACCGAAAAACGGGTAAGCCTAATACCTTGTATCTTAAACCAGTTCAAACAGAGCTCTTATTGTACCGTCAATGGCTACTTGATCATAGACTAGCCTCTGAGTGGCTCTTTCCTTCCATTCAACACCCCGAGCGCCATATCACGGAAAAACAGTTCTACAAAATTATGAGTAAGGTTGGCGATCTGTTAGGAATTAATTATCTAGGGACCCACACAATGCGCAAAACCGGGGCTTATCGCGTCTACACACAATCTAATTATAATATTGGTTTGGTCATGCACTTATTAAATCATTCAAGTGAAGCCATGACTTTAGCTTATTTAGGCTTAGACCAAGCCAGTACCGAAACTATGTTAGATCAAATTGATTTCGGTTAGTTTTCTTTGAGTTTTTAGTTGTTGCCGAAGGCAACTTCTGAGACAGATTTTAAGCGCAAACCCCCACTAAATTTTTGTGGGGTGTAAATGCGCATTGACCTAGTTTCACTTGGCCTGCTGATAACCACAAAATCAATTTCCGTCGTTGTTAAATTGAATGTATTTTTAATTCAATTTATGCTTGTACTTAACTAAGTTTGTTATGTTTTAAATACTTACAAAGTGCTGAGGAAAGGCACAATCCTATTTTATTCATTCGACTTCCAAAGCAAAAAGTCCACACCCAATAAAGTGCTCCATAATTGTTAGACAAGAAATCTAACAGTTATGGAGCACTTTTTCTATGGTCAAATATAGTTCAGAATTAAAAGCAGAAGTCGTTAGTGAATATCTTCAAGGTGACATTAGTATCAGTCTTCTTTCAAAGAAACGTAACTTGCCTCGAATACAAGTAGGTAGATGGATACAAAACTTTCGTTTGAGCGGCGCAGACGCTCTTAAACGAAGAAGAGTTAAACGAAGTTTCTCAGTTGAGTTTAAAGTTGATGTGATAAACTACTATCAAACTCATGATGAAACTTTAGCCGAAGTATCCGCAAAATTTGATGTTAATTCTTGTCAAATCAGTCTTTGGAGGACAGCCTTCAATCAGTATGGTATAGAAGCCTTGAAGCCTCATCCGAAAGGCAGAAAAACCAAAGTGAAACATAATAAGAAGAAATTACGTAAGTTAGTAAACAAGAACGAAATCGATCAACTTCGTGAAGAATTGACGAAAAAGAATCAAGAATTATATGATGCAAAATTGGAGAACGAAATCTTAAAAAAATCAATGACCCTGTTCGGAACCTCAAAGGACGAAAGAAAACACAAATAGTTGATCAGATCAGGGTCGAACAAGAGTCTCTTCCGAAATCTAACCGGTATAAAGTCGGCGATATTCTTAAGACCATTGGACTTAAGAAAGCGACTTATCATGATGAACGTAAACGTATCAAAAATTATGTAGATAAGTATGAAGATGTAAAAGTAGAGATACTAAAAATTGCCGAAAGCGGAAGATATCGCGGACGTCTAACCTACGGTTATCGTCGCGTTCAAGAAGAGCTCATTAAATTAGATATCCATCTATCAGACGCCGTAGTGCGTCGTTTGATGGATGAATTAAATGTTCAAGTAAGCCTTTATAACCGCCACAGAAATGGTAGATATTCATCTTATAAAGGTACAGTTGGAAAAGTGGCCCGTAACGTTCTACATCAGCATTTTAATGAAACCGTACCTTTCAAAGTATTACATACCGATGTTACACAAGTACGCTTGGCCGATACTAAGTGGGCTTACGTTTCAGCTATTACTGACGAAGCAAGCAAGGAAGTTTTAGCATTTCAAGTAAGTAATAGTCCTAACAGTAAACTAATTATGGATACACTCGATGAACTCACAGAAAATATTCCGGAAGGAATAAAACCAATAATTCATTCAGATCAAGGTTGGCATTATCAATTGAATTACTATACCGATAAACTCTCTGAAAAAAAATTTATACAAAGCATGTCTCGTAAGGGAAACTGTCTTGATAATGCGCCAATTGAAAGCTTCTTTCATCTTCTTAAAACAGAATGTCTTAATGGATTTCCACAGTGTAAAGATATTGGAGAATTCAAGGAAATCACAAAGAATTACGTCGATTGGTTTAACAATCGACGAATATCACAGAAAACAAAAGGCATGACTCCCTGCGAATACAGGGAACATGCCTTAGCAGTTTAAAAATATTCAATTTTGTCTAACTTTTGTGTTGCACTTTAAACCGCAGAATGTTTGACGACTTTTTTTATATTTTAGAGGAGGATCTGAATTTGTTTGAATGTGTGAATGTATTTAAATCAATTAAATCAAGTTAGCTACTTGCATTAAGATTGGCACAACAATTACGAACAAGACAGTTGATGTTGTAACAAGGTTAGTAGCGTAGTCAACATCACCATGTGATTGATCAACTAGAATAGGTAGGACAGCTAAACCAGGAGCAGCTGATTGAATGATGAATGAGTTTGATTCGATAGTTGGTAATGAAGTACCCATCATTGAACCACCAATAAGAATAATGCTAATCATGATTGCAGGAGCAACCACAAATCTACCTAATAGAGCTAGGATTGTATCACGGTCGAATCTGATTGATTTCAAACCTGCATCGGCTAAGATAATACCGATGTAGATCAATGACATTGGTGTAACGATACCACCGACCATGTCCAAAGTCTTGTTGATCCAGTCAGGAACTGGGATAGCAAGTAGTAAGAAAACAAGTGATACTAAGAAACCAACAAGTGGAGCAGGAAGTAATTTTTTCCAGTTAAAGTCTTTCTTAGCACCCTTTTCAACGGTTGGATCATCACTTGAGATGAAGAAGATACCAACAGCCCAAGTTGAAATTGTATTCATAACATAGTAGATAAGGAAGTAAGGTAAACTCTTAGTTCCAAATAAAGCTATGTTTAGAGGTAAACCGATAAAGATGGTATTAGCATTAACGAACATGTTAATGAAAGTACCACGACGGCCCTTTCTAATACGGAAGACCTTTGTTAAGATCCATGCAATGATGTAACCAATCGTGAAACTGGCGAAGGCAAAGATCAGTCCGCCGGACAAACTTGCTAATTTATCTCTGTTCAAATATTTAAGAACAGAGACGAAGATTGAAGCAGGTAAAGCAATTTTCATAATGATAAATGAAATATTGCCTTTAAATTCGTCGCCTAAACGTCCTGATCCTCTTAGCCAATACCCCAAAGCAATGACAAGAACGATTTCAGCAACACTTTCAAGTGAAGTGAAAAATGCAGCCATGAATAAATTCCCCTTTATTTAACAAAAATTTTAATTAATATTTAGGTTCCCACTTAAGATCAGCAACTGCTTTTTTAGCGTCTGTAGCAGTTGTTAATTTTTCGTCAATAGCTTGTTGAGCAACACCATTGGCAACAGTCATACTGAACTTGTCTAGTTGTGAAACTGGAGGAAGAACAGCAGCACCAGGTTGTGTAGGATCAACGATACCACCCAATGAGTGAGCAGCTTTGTTGATCATGCCATCTGAAAGAATCTTAGCATTAACAGCCATAGAACCAAGACCAAGACCTGGGTAAACTAAAGCGTTATTTGCTTGACCGATATGATATGTAACACCATTGTATTCAACGGGTTCAACAGGAATACCAGTAGCAATAAGAGCCTTGCCATCAGTCCATTTCAAAAGGTCTTCAGCCTTAGCTTCAGCAAGCTTTGTAGGATTTGACAATGGGAAGATAATTGGACGTTCTGTATGAGCGGCCATTTCCTTGATAACAGCTTCTGTAAAGGTACCAGGTTGTGTTGAAGTACCAACAAGAATAGTAGGGTGAACAGCTTTAACAACAGCTTCTAAGTTTGTTAATTCATCAGCATTAGCAAATTCACTACGTTTTCTTGTAAATGGCTTTTGTTCTGGTGTTAAATCTTCAGTATCATCGAACAAAAGACCTTGTTTGTCGACTAGGTAGAAATGTTTTCTAGCTTCATCTTCAGAAAGTCCTTCTTCAACCATTGCATCGAAGATTCTCTTAGTAATACCAGCACCGGCAGTACCAGCACCAAATGATAGATAAACTTGATCTGTAAGTTTTTCCTTGGAAATATTCAAAGCACCAAGAATACCAGCAAGAGTAATAATACCTGTACCTTGAATGTCATCATTGAAGGTAAGAATATTATCTTTGTACTTATTTAAGATGTTAGCAGCATTGCTACGGCCAAAGTCTTCAAAGTGAAGATACATATCAGGGAATAAGTTTTCAGCAGTTTCAACAAATTTGTCAACGAAGTTGTAGTACTTGTCGCCAGTAACACGTTCGTGATGATTACCCATGTATAGATCATCAGCTAATAATTCTTTTCTGTTTGTACCTACATCAAGGACAACAGGAAGAACTGATTTAGGATCAACACCAGCAGCAGCTGTGTAAACCATTAATTTACCAACAGAGATGTCAACACCTTGAACACCCCAGTCACCAATACCAAGGATACCCTCACCATCAGTAACAACGATTAACTTGATATCGCGACCAGCAGATGCATTCTTCAATGATGCTTCAATATCATCTTGATCATCGATTGATAAGAAAGCGGCATTTTGTGGATCTAAGAAGAGGTGACTGTAGTTTTCAATTGTGTCAGCGATTGTTGGATCATAAACAACTGGCATAAATTCATTAACATGTTGACTGAATAACTTGTAGAATAAAGTAACATTTTCATTGAAAAGATCCATCAAATACATTCTCTTAGCCAAGAATGTATCCTTATTAGAATAGTTTTCATAAGCTTGTTCGACTTGTTGATCCAAAGTTTGCACGAATGGTGGCAACAAACCTTCGATGTGATTTTCTTTTCTTTCTTCCTTAGTAAAGGCAGTACCTTTATTTAAGAAGTGATTGTTTAATAGATCTAAACCCTCATATTTCATAAAATGATTCCTCCTAATTTAGTTTTCTAACCATAATCACATTATAATAAAAAGTATGATTTGTTATATCAATATATATAAACATAATTTTCATATATTGAATTTATAGAAAATATTAACTTAGCATATTTTTTATATATAATTTTTTCTTAACTAACTTTTAAGGAGTATCATAAACCATAATAAAAAATATAGTCAAATATATTAACTTGGGGTAGATTGCAAATTTAATCCGAATTTTTTGACAAATTGGTCAGCATGACCTGATAAGGTGTTTGCCAGTCAAGTATTTTAAGTGGTCTCTGATTAATTTCGAGTAAGGTGGTTTTCAAGCCTTGAGCACTAATGTGCTCAAAATAAGTCCCTTTAGGATAAAAATAACGTAAATTCCGATTAAAGCGTTCATTACTACCACGTTCAGCTGGAGTATAAGCATGGCAGTAATAGGTCTTAATACCATATTGTGATTCAAGTGATACTAGCCCACTAAACTCAGTGCCACGGTCCACAGTAAAGCTGTGCACCGGACCATTAAAAGTGGTTAGGAACTTAGTTAGTGCTTCATTAACAGTCGCTGTCGTCCGATCTTTTAACCGGTATGCCCAAAGGAACCGTGATTTGCGATCGATTAAAGTTAATAAAACTGCCTTACTATGCCCACGAGGACCAACGACTGTATCTAGTTCAAAATCGCCGATGCGATTACGTTGATTAATCATCATGGGACGCTGTTCAATTGATCGCCCCAAAGATTGATTATATTTGGATCGTTGGTCAACGTTACGCCGTTGGCGTACGCCATGTTCAGGTAGATCATTCAAGGAGAAACCAATTCTCCCCTGATTTAGCCAATTATAAATAGATTTAGTAGCTAGTTTAAATTCGTGAGCAATCATTCCTGGTGACCAGCTTAGACGTAAATGGTTGAGAATTTTTTGCTTTAACTCATCGCTCAGCTTAGTTTTCCGACCACATCGTGATCGCTTGTATTCGGCATCTGTTTGTGCTAATTCAGCCTGATAAGGTTGACATCGAGATAATTCATAAGAAATTGTTGACGGTGATCGGTTCAGCCGAACGCCCATTTGGATATTGGACAGCCCTAGTTCACAAAAGGTTTCGATTTTAATTCGTTCGGAATAGGTTATACTAGACAAAAGATCAGCTCCTAAAAGATGGGTTTGTGGTAAACACCATTTTAAAGGAAGCTGATCTTTTTTGTCCGAACAGCGTTCGGATTAATTTTACAATCTACCTTATGAATACTAATAATCCCGAAGTTCAAAGAACAAATTCTCTTTCATTAGCCAAAAAATTATCTGATGACTTTACAAACCCAATTATTGTAAAAATCATTTCCCGTCACCATAAACTTCAAACAAACAAAGATGAAACCCAGATAAAAGTATCAAGAACTTTTTTAAGTGAGCTTAAGCTTCTTGCTTACCTGGATAATGCAGAAGTAGTTAGTGTTATAGAAAAAGCACTTGAAAATTTGAGCCGAGTTCATTATGGAATGAATAATTTTTATAACGAACCGCCATTTGCAGAACGGCTAGACGAAATAGTAAGCCAAATAAAACCTATTCCAAGTGTTATTAGGGAAAGTTTCATTAATGAAATTTTGACTTGCTATTTTGGCAATCAATATGGTGTCTCTGATGCTGCTTTACCTTTTTATAAAAAAATGATTCAAAATTTAACACCCAAAGAGATTGATTATCTATTGCGTTTATTAATCAATAAAAATGAAGAGGTCAAAGAAATTCTTAGGAAAAGTTGGAAGAAACAGCTGTTGACCGAGTTGATTGAATCAATCATGCCTAATATTAAGGGCAATGATGATTTAACAAATATTTATAAACAATTCTTAAAGCAATATGAGATTACTAATTCTTAGAAAAGCAGTAGTTGATTAAAATCAACTACTGCTTTTTTGATCAAGCTAAATTAGCTTGCGCCGTTTGCGCAAAACTCCGCCTGAAAGGCTCCTGCTGAAGGCATGCTCATGATGCAAAATCATTCGGCCGACAGCCCCTGTCTGGAAGACTTTTTTACTCAAATTCCGATAGAAATTTTGAGTAAAAACGCGAAGCTTTGCCAAAAAGTGGCTAGCCAATCGGCTAACCATTTTGGCATTGCACAGCGAACTTGGGGGTCAAGGGGGAGCGTTAGCTGTTCCCCTTGCAAGCACCGCAGCTGCCACAAACGTAGTCTTGTGGCTAGCATGCGGGTTGCTTGCCAATCCTCTGTTATTCGATTATCATTAGGAGGTCATCAGCCGTCGGCTGATCCGACTTTTGATATCTCGAATAACTTTACCGCAGGGCAACGGAGGTGGGACTCGTGAACGAACCACAAAATCTGGCTAGCACAAAAAAGACGACTCAGGTTCATCGTCAGGCTAGCAAACAAATTAATTTTCGGGTGAGTGAACCGGACTATTTAAAGCTGGCGCGTTCCGCGCAAACTTTAAATCTGTCCGTGCCGGCTTTTGTCAAAAAGAAGGCCCAGGGGGCGCGCTTAGTTGCCCCTAAGATTGCTGCCCAAGATGCCCAGAACATCACTCATCAGTTAGCTAAAATTGGCGGTAATCTTAATCAATTGGCCCATCATGCTAATCAAGGTGGTCAAATCGATCCCCAAGCATTAAAGGATTTACAAAACGAGGTGCAACGCGTATGGCAACAACTCACATAAAACGTTCCACCAGTGCATCTAGGTTAGTCAATTACGCTGAAAAACGAGCCATCAAAAAAGATGGCCTCAATTTAGATATTCAGTACGCTAAAAGCGAATTTAAACAAGTGCGGGCCGTCTATGGCAATCCTGGTAAAACCCAAGCGTATGCCAGCCGGATTGCCTTTAGCCCGTTGGAATTTAATCCGCAAGATCCTCATGATCAGACAACGGTTTTAGCCGTTGCCAAAGAAGTTTATGCCAAAGCCTATCCCAATCAACAGGTGGCCCTTTATGAACATGCCGATACCGATTCGTTACACGTCCATGCCGTCATTGGCGCGATTAACCTGGAAACCGGGCAAAAAATGCACGGTAATTGGCACCAATATCGCGATCACTTAGTCCACATCACGGATCAAGTGTGCCAGGAAAATGGCTTAATGGTCACCCGGCCCGATCCTAACCGTCACGAGAAACGCTCAATGGCCGAAATTAAGCTCCGGGCTAAACAGCAGCCCACTTGGAAAGATCAAATCCGCCAAGCCGTCGATCACACCATGCAGAACCCCCTGATTCGCGATTTTCAGGCCTTTCAGGACGACTTGAAACAACAGGCAGTTAAAGTATGGGAACGGGGCAAAAATCTCACCTATCAGCTATTAGGGACCAATTACAAGTCTCGGGGAACCAAACTCGGGCTTGATTATGAAAAGGAGACGATTTTTAATGAGTTGGCAAGCCGACAAAACCAAACAAGAACCAACCAGCAACCAGAACGAACCGTTAACCCAACAATTGACCCAGCTCAATCAGACCATAGCCGAACTCCGGAATTACCAGGGCACTCAGATTCAACTGCAAGCCACAGCCAAAACGTCCCTCGATCAACAACTTCATCAGATCGAACAGACCGCCCAACAAGTCAACCAACAGTTTCAGACGACCTTAAACAACTTAGACAGCAGCAACGCCAGCTCGCAGGCCCAATTAAAACAGACCTTACAAAGCGCCTACGCAGCATTCCAAAAGCAGACCAACCTGATCAGTCAGGAAAATCTGACCGCGCTCAAACAAATTCAAACCGAACAAGCCAAAAAAAACCAGCGCCTCAGCCAACTCAGCGACCAAGTGAACCAGACCATTCAAGAGACGATGGCCCAAGTCGCTGATCAAATGGATCAGCAGTTACAAACCACGAAAAAGCGGTTCTCGTGGTATGAAATTAAGAATTATCTGCTGGCTGTGATCCCGACTGGTATTCTGACAGGCCTTATTTTCTGGTTATTGACCAAGTATTTCGGTTAGTTCAAGTTAAGCTTTCAGGTTTCTGCGTCCTCAATTGCTGACAATTTTATTTCAGGGTTAAACCAAATTGGCGTTTTATTGACATGAATTTAGGATTTTGAAACCAATTAGCGTATTTTTTCGCTTATTATTGGCTATATTTATCGTTTCTAAGCCATTTTAAATCAGCTCTGGTGTATTTATATGCCAGTTAACTAAAACGGCTGAGAAACGATTTTAGAGCTAATCTGAAATGACCCCTTGATTTTTGAATTCTTCTGAGTGTTGCGCCCGATATTTAGCCCCAGCTAGTTTATTCCAGTAAATACCGAACAGATTCGTCATGGTCCCGTACAAATAGTTTTCCACGTCCTTAACATGCTTCTCGTTACTTCTGAGCACGTTAAAGTATCTTCTCAAGGTCTTAGTTATCAGTGGTTTAAGCGTATCGTCACCTAAATTAATTTTGACTCCTAAGGCTTGATGTTCTTTTTCGAGGTTGTTTTTAGCATTCAAAATGATGCGGATAAAGCGTCGCATTTGTTGTGGTGTTCGACACCAGAAACTGAGCAGTTGAATGGCTTCGGGTTCTAAGAAGACTTCCCAGCCACTTTCTGGATCGGTTAAAAACTCGTCAGCATGTTTTACTAAATCCCGGTTTTGGGTTTCAATTTCAGCTGGTGAAAAGTTAGTGCAAGAAATACCCCACAATCGTTAGACTTCTTGTCTAACAATTGTAGGGCACTTCACATCGATGACATCGCTGGCCGTGTCGGTGCTGGGCAAATCAACGAAAAGGTCGATTTTACTGAGACAATCACTTAGTAGATCGGTCAGCTGCGAAAGCGGCTTGCCGTTTTCATCGGTGATCACGACCTGGCGATGATTGAGGGGCTGGTGCTCGATCTGAATCATTTTCAGCGCATGATAAACATTCAACTGGCTCACCTCGATATGGTTACCCCGATTGTAGGCAATCTGGCCCGAAAAAACAATCTTTAATCATGCTCTGGGGCTACCGGCGGGCGATGCCAACGCAGCCACAGTTCTTTGATTCCAGACAAAATGAGGGTCGGTAGCGCCGGGATGAAGACTACCGCAGCATACAGCGTGCTAGAAAGTGGCGCGGTCCCCATCACTTCGTTGAAGAACGGCATGATGGTGACAAGTAATGAAGCCACCGCCGCGAAAGCCACTGCCAGCAGCAACTGATAGTTTTCAAACGGGTTGCGGGCGAACAAAGTGCGGGTGCTACGCGCGTCGAACACATGCCACAGCTGGCCAAACACCAGGGTCAAAAATGCGAGGGTTTGCGCTTCTGCGCCGCTCATGCCTTGACTGGCAGCCCAGATGAAGGCGACATACACGAGCCCACCCATCACAATACCGCGCAGGAAGATGCGCCCGAGCATGCCATGCAAAATGGATTGTTTCACATTGCGCGGCGGCTGGTTCATGAGGTCGGCTTCTGGCACATCATAGCCGAGGGCAAAGCTCGGTAAAGCATCGGAAATCATGTTCACCCACAGCACCATCAGCGCCGTTAATGTTGGGGTGGTGGCCGCCACTTGGCCGACGGGTTGCGTCATCAGTAGCACGCCGAACAGCAGCGCCAACACCTCGGCGACATTGGTGGTTAACTCATGCCGCATAAAGTTTTTGATATTGCCAAAAATGGTGCGGCCGGCGCGGACACTGCGCTCGATGGTGGTGAATTTATCATCCAGTAAAATCAGATCTGCGGCGTCTTTGGTGACTTCGGTGCCATTAATGCCCATGGCAATGCCAATGTCAGCAGCGCGTAAGGCTGGCGCGTCATTGATGCCATCACCAGTCATGGCCACGGTTTCGCCATGCCGCTGCAAGGCGCGCACGATGCGCTGCTTGTGTTCCGGCGACACCCGGGCGTATACGCGGATGCTTGGCGCGAGCCGGAACAAATCTTCATCGGTCATGGCTTCCAGCTGCTTGCCTTCCACTACCCGGGCGCTAGGGTCGGTGACAATGCCCAGCTTTAAGGCAATCGCGCGGGCGGTGACTGCGTGATCGCCGGTGATCATCACGACCTGAATACCGGCTTGGTGCAAGGTGGTCACACTTTGGCGCACTTCCGGCCGCGGCGGGTCAATGATGCCGGCAATGCCTAGTAAGGTCAGGTGCTGCTCAAGCTCAGCGGTGCTACCATGCAACGCCAGGTCCTCGTCGATGTCACGCAGCGTTACCGCCAGCGTCCGCAGCGCCTGTTCGGCAAAGCGGTTGACCTGCGCTTCTACCGCAGTTTGACCAGCTGGCAATGTTACGAGTTGGTCGTGGTCCAGAATGGCATCAGTTTTGGCTAAAATCACGTCTGGCGCACCTTTAGTCAGCACCTGATACTGGTCGCCATCTTTAATGACGACACTCATCATTTTACGGTCGCTGTCAAACGGCAGTTCGCGAATGATGTCGATGTCCTGCGCCTGGTCTTTGCTCAAAATCGTATCGCGATCGATACCAAATTTGTGGCCCATCACTACCAGCGCTACGTCGGTGGGGTTGCCATACGGGCGGCTGCGGCCTTCGTCGTCGGTTTGAATCGCCGCTTCGTTATTCAGGACAGCTGCCATCATGAAGCGCGAAAAGCCGGGGGTGTCGGCTTCGTCATCAGGGATGATTTCGCCTACTGGTTCATAGCCGTCGCCTTCCACCACATAACTGGCGCCATTGGCATAAAACCGGGTGACAGTCATTTCATTTTTGGTCAAGGTACCAGTTTTATCTGAGGCAATGTAGCTGGTGGCCCCTAGGGTTTCCACACTGTTCAGGGACTTGATCAGACCGTTGTTTTTGGCCAGCATCGTGGCCCCGACCGTGAGCACAATTGACAGCACCGCCGGTAGCGCATCGGGAATCGCGGCCACCGCCAAGGCAATCGCCGTAGAGAGGGATTCGGCCAGCGCAGCGAAGGAGAGACTGCCAGTTTGCTGATAGGCTTTCAAGAGCTCCACCAGCAACGTGAACGCCACAATCACCATCGCCACCATCATCAGTTTGGTGGTCAGGCGCGCAATGGTGCGTTCAATCGGGGTCTTTTTGTCCTTGACTTGATCCAGCAAGGTGGCGATTTTGCCCAGCTCGGTTTGCATGCCGGTCGCAACCACCACCCCGAGGCCGTTACCATGCGTCACTGTCGCACCAGAAAAGCCCATGTTGGTGCGGTCACCGATTTGCACGTCAGCGCCCAATGCGTGGGTTTGTTTTTGCACAGGTTCCGCTTCGCCGGTGAGGTGGGCTTCATTGGTTTGCAGCTCGGCGACATGGAGCCAGCGAACGTCGGCTTCGATGAAGTCGCCGGTTTTGACACTGACAATATCGCCAGGCACCAGCTCGGTGGCTGGCACCGTCAGCCAGTCGCCATCGCGCAGGACCTTGGCGTGGTGATCCGCCATCACCTTCAGGGCGTCCAGGGATTTTTGTGCGCTTTTGGCTTGCCAGAAGGAGAGGCCGGCATTAACGAAAATCAGCAGCAGAATCGCAATGCTTTCATACACTGCCGCCATACCATGGCTGGGGTCGTGGCGCACGAAGAAGTCATAGCCGGCGCTGGCCCAGGCCAATAGCACGGCTATGAATAAAATAATCACCAAAGGTTCTTTCAAGGTGGCCAAAAACTGGCGCCAGGCTGGTAGGGGCTTGCTGGCGGCCAAGGCGTTGGGGCCATGCTGGGTGAGCCGGGCCTGTGCTTCTTCACCGGTGAGGCCGCTTTGCCGGCTGGTGGCCAAGCGCTTTAGGACATCTGCTTTGTGTTCGTTGTAAGGGGTCATAAGTTTCCTCCAATAAGAAAAGACCGCACCCAAGAATCGCTTTCCTCCCCGAGAAAGCTTTCTTGAGCACCGCCCAACCGAATTTTTTGAATTAGTTACCTTTTATTGCTAGTTTAAAGGATACCTAATGTTGCTGTCAAAAGATTTGGCCCGGGCCGCCGGTGGCGTGGGCAACGTGCACGCTTCTAGTCGCTAAACTGTGAACAATGCTCGTGCTAAATGCAAAACTGAGCAAGGAGATGAACTATAAGCGGGGGACCCTTTGTTATTGAGGAGGAAGGCGAAGTAGAGAAAGAGCGGTGATTTGAACTCGAAACAGCGGCGCCTGCGCAGGCGCCGCTGTTTGCGGTAAAAGGTTACTGACGCTGTTACGACTAGCGTTCAGCGCGCGACTGCTTGTGGGGGTGGTCGCCTGCCAGGACGTAACCGGCGCCGCAGGCTAGCAGCACTGTCAGATTAATCGCCAGCAGCAGATACTAGACAGCTTCTTATATTTTGAAAAAAAGACAAGAAGATATTATTAATCGTCCTGGCTTCGTTATTTAGCCCTCTAAGAGCCTGTTGAGGGCTTTTTGTTTTTGCTTTGGTATAAATATATATATAAACAGTCTCAAAACCGCTAAAAACGAAAAATAAGGCTCTTAAAAACGAACATAGCAGTTGAATTCTTGTTAAGATTCAGAAAAGCTAACTGTTTGCTGTCAATGGTAGCGGACGAGCAAAGCGTGGGAGCATAAGGAATTGACAGCTCTAAACCAGTCTTTACACTGAAATGGCGAAAGCCAAAGTTTCTACAAAACTTTGCTTTCCTGCCTAACGGCGAGTGAAAAAGCAGTCAAGCTGGCTCAGCTTGGACGGGGTTCGGGGCGTCAGCGCCCGAATTAATGTGGCTTGCCACACCTTTTAAGCAACGAACAGCGTGAGGCGCAAGGAGCTGTGCGACTGGAGTTTAATGTGAGCCGTTTTTTGGCTCACTCCTTTGTGTTTTTTTGTTTTAGGTTTGTATCTCGTACAGTGGTGCCTCTTATATACCTCTTTTATAAACCTCTTTTAAACCTCTTTTAGACCCCTATTGCACCTTACTCTACCAAGACATACAGAAGTTTATCAACGAGGTTTTGTCTGTTTATCAACGAGGTTTTGTCTGTTTATCAACGAGGTTTTGTCTGTTTATCAACGAGGTTTTGTCTGTTTATCAACGAGGTTTTGTCTGTTTATCAACGAGGTTTTTAATAGTGATCGTTGATAAACAATCGTTGATTTTATATAATAGTTGTGGAGGCGTAATT